>DWXO01000041.1 GCA_019119165.1 Candidatus Flavonifractor intestinigallinarum
CCCTCGTCGTCCACGTGGAGCACCGGCTTAATGCCCAGCATGGTGCCCACCAGGGCCGTGGCGGTAGAGACCCGGCCGCCCCGCTTCAGGTGGTTCAGGTCGTCCACAGTGAACCAGTGGCACAGGTGCAGCACGTTCTCCTTCAGCCAAGCCAGCACCTCATCCAGAGAGGCCCCGGCCTTCTTCCGCATGGCGGCGTGGTACACCAACAGCCCCTCCCCCATGGAGGCGCACAGGGAGTCGAACACCTCCACCCGCCGGCCGGGGAATTTCTGCTCCAGCTCTTTTTTCGCCAGGTGGGCGCTCTGGCAGGTGCCGCTGAGGCCCGAGGAAAACGCGATGTAGAGGATGTCGTCCCCCGCCTCCAAAATGGGGGTGAACACAGCGATGAACTCCTCCGAATTCACCTGGGTGGTGGTGGACATGACCCCCGCCCGCAGCTTGTTGTAAAAGGCGGGCTCGTCCATCTCCCCGCCCCCGGGGATGTTGTGGTAGGTGTTCCCCTCCATCAAATAGCACAGGGGGATCACCTGCACCCCCAGCTCCCGGATCATCTCCGGGGCCAGGTCCGTGGTGGAATCCGTGATAATGCGATACGCTGCCATAGCCTATCCTCTCCTCCGCGAAAGTAATTCGGTGCCGATAGAATAAGTATACCAGAAAACAGAGGGATTGTAAACCTACCCCTGCCGCTGGTTCCGGCGGCGGCGCAGGCAGTCCTCCAAAATGACGGTGGCGGCCACGGCGTCTACCACCGCCTTCCGCTTTTTCCCCCGGGTATTGGTCTCATTCAAATAGCCGTGGGCGGTGATGGTGGTGCCCCGCTCGTCCACAAACTCCACGGGCAGGCCCGTGGCCTCTTCCAGCAGGGCGCCAATCTCCCTGGCGTTCTGGGCGCTCTCCCCCTCGCTGCCGTCCATGTTCCGGGGCAGGCCCATCGCCAGCAGCTCCGCCTTGTTTTCTTTCGCCAGGGCGCTGAGCTTCTCCACCAGCTGTTCCCGGTGGTACTCGGTGACCACCGTAAGGGGGGAGGCCAGCAGCTCCCCTTTGTCGCAGATGGCCACGCCGGTGCGGGCTTTACCCAGATCGATGCCGAGAATAATCATAGCGCCTCCGTGTGGAAACTGTACTGCATGGGGGCCTTCCGCAGCTCCTCCGGCAGGTGGGACTGGTCGTCTGTGCTCTCCCAGCGGAGGCTGCCGTCCTCGCACAGCAGCACGCTGACGCTGGTGTTGCCGAACACCTTCCCCTTCCGCAGGCCCTCGATGGAGCCGTACTCCACCCAGGCGTTCAGGTTTTTGATAAAGCCCCCGTGGGTGGCCACCGCCACAGTTTTCCCCTCATTCTCCCCGATGATGCGCCGGATGGTGTCCTGCACCCGCCGGTACACCTGGCCCATGGTCTCCCCGCCGGGGAACCGGCACTGGTCGGGGGCCTGGTCCCAATCATGGGCCAGCTGAGGGTACTCCCTGCCGATGTCCGTGAGGAGCTTGTTCTCCATCTCCCCCACGTCGATCTCCAGCAGCCCGTCGTCCTTGTGGATGGGCAGCCCGTGGTACTTGTTGATGGCCTCCGCCGTCCGGTAGGCCCGGATGAGGGGGCTGGAGTAAATAGCATCCAATTTCTCGTTGCGAAAACGCAGGGCCAAAAGCTCCAGCTGCTTCTCCCCCTGCTCGTTGACAGGCCCGTCGAACCGGCCTTGAAAGCGCCCTCCGGCGTTCCCGGCGGACTGGCAGTGCCGCACGATGTAGAGCTTCGTCACCATGGCTTCACGCCTCCCGTCAGCTCGGAAAGGGACTGGATGCCGTTCTCGTCCATATAGTTTGCCAGCCCTTCGGCGATCTTGACGGGCGCGTAGGGGTCGGTGAACAGCACCGTGCCGATCTGCAGCGCCGTGGCCCCGGCCAGCAGCATCTCCACCGCGTCCTGCCAGGTGGAAATGCCCCCCAGGCCCACAATGGGGATCTTCACCTTCTGGCTGGCCTGCCACACCATCCGCAAGGCCACGGGCAGCACCGCCGGGCCGGACAAGCCGCCGGTGTTGTTGCGGATGATGGGCCGCCGGGTGCGGATGTCAATGCGCATGCCGGTGAGGGTGTTAATCATGGAGAGGGCGTCGGCACCGGCACTTTCCGCGGCCACGGCCATCTCGGAGATGTCCGTCACGTTGGGGGAGAGCTTCACCATCAAGGGCTTTTTGCAGTGCTTGCGCACTTCTGAAGTGATGCCGTACACGCCCTCTGTGGTGGTGCCGAATTGGACGCCGCCCTGCTTTACGTTGGGGCAGGAGATGTTCAGCTCGATCATATCCACACAGGTGTCGTTCAGCTTCTCCACCGTGGCGCAGTAGTCCTCGGGGGCGTTGCCCGCCACGTTGGCGATGATCTTTGTCCCCTGCTGGGAGAGCCAGGGCAGGTCGTGTTCAATAAAGTGATCCACGCCGGGGTTTTGCAGGCCCACGGCGTTGAGCATGCCGCCGGGGGTTTCCGTCACACGGGGCGGCGGATTGCCGGGCCGCTCCTTAATGGTGATGCCCTTGCAGGAGACGCCCCCCAAAGCGGACAGGGGATAGAATTCGTTGTACTCGCGGCCAAAGCCAAAGGTGCCCGAGGCGGCGATGAGGGGGTTCTGAAACTCCACGCCAGCTACGTTTACGCGCAAATCTGCCATTGTTCTGCCTCCTTTACCATGCCACCCGGTGGGACTCGAACACCGGGCCGTCTTTGCACACATGGCCAAAATACTGGGCGCCGTCCTCGTTCAAGAGGGCCACGGCGCAGCCCAGGCAGGCCCCGATGCCGCAGGCCATACGCTCCTCCAAGGAGACGTAGCAGGGCACGCCCCGTTCTTGGGCTAAGGCCGTTACCGCCTTCAGCATGGGGGCCGGGCCGCAGGCCATGACGCAGTCGAACTCCTGGTCCTGGCACAGGTCCGTCACCAGGCCGTGGTGGCCATAGGAGCCATCGTCGGTGGCGATGAGGGTCTTTGCCCCAGCGGCCAGAAAGTCCTCCTCCAAAATCACGGCGTCCTTATTGCGGAAGCCCAGCACCGCGATGGCCTTCTCCCCCAGCTGGGCAGCCACGCCCAACAGGGGCGGCACGCCGATGCCGCCGCCCACCAGCAGGGTGCGCTTCTCGGGGGCGATGGGGAAACCGTTTCCCAGGGGAGACAGAATTTCAATGGTGCTGCCGGGCTGGAACTGGGCCAGCTCCGCGGTGCCCTGGCCCCGGATTTGGAACACAAAACGCAGGGTGCCGGCGGTTTTGTCAATGCCGCAGATGGAGATAGGCCGGCGCAGGGTGTGGCCGGGCACCAGAATCTGGGCGAACTGGCCCGGCTGGGCCGCAGCCGCCAGGGCAGGGGCCTCCAGCACAAAGTCAAACACGTCCCCGGTGAGCTGCCGGACAGAGAGCAGCTTGCAGGGCTTGGAATCGTATTTCATGGTCTTTCTCCTTCCTCAGGGCAGTTTGATCTGGCCGATGCGGCCCACGATTTCGTCCCGCATGCGGATGGCTTCCCGGCGGGCGGCGGCGGCGTACTCCTGGCCGTCGATGCCCTCCTTCTGCCAGGCGCACATGATGCCCCGGGAGGAGTTGACGATAGCGCCCAGGCCGTTCTTGTCAAAGCCGGGAGCCACATCGTCGGCAGCGCCGCCCTGGGCGCCGTAGCCGGGCACCAGGAAGAAGGTGTGGGGCATGGCGGCCCGCAGCTCTTCCAGCTGGGCGGGATAGGTGGCGCCCACCACAGCCCCCACGCCGGAGTAGCCGTACTGGCCGGGGAGCTTCTCCCCCCAGCCCTCGCACATAGCGCCCATGGCCCGGTAGACGGTGTTGCCATCGGCCAGGGGCTTGTCCTGGAGCTCGCCGGAGGAGGGGTTGGAGGTCTTTACCAGCACAAAGATGCCCTTATCGCTCTTCTGGCACACATCCACCAGGGGCTGGATGCCGTCGGTGCCCAGGTAGCCGTTGACGGTGAGGGCGTCCGCGCCGAAGGGCTCGAAGGTCTCCTCTTCCACGGTGGTGGAGCCCAGGTGGGCGGCGGCGTAGGCAGTCATGGTGGCGCCGATGTCGTTGCGCTTGCCGTCGGTGATGACGAACATGCCCTTGCTCTTGGCGTAGGCGATGGTCTCTGTGAGGGCCTTCACACCCTGCCAGCCGTACATCTCATAGTAGGCGGCCTGGGGCTTGACCGCGGGGACCACATCGCACAGGGCGTCGATGAGGCCCTTGTTGAACTGGAGCAGCGCGTCCGCCGCACCCTCCAGGGTCTTGCCGTACTTCCCGTAACTGGCGCTGCGGATGTGCTCTGGGATATAGCTGAGCTTGGGGTCCAAGCCAGCCACAGTGGGGTTCTGCTTCTCCACGATCTTCTCAATCAGTTTATCCATGGACATAAAATCATTCTCTCCCTTATGAATATTTCCCGGGGGGATTCCCCGTTGTTTCCGATGTCAGCGGCCGTCGTAGACCATGCGGCCCCGGAAGATGGTCAGGGCCACCTTGCCCTTGAGCTCCATGCCCTTGAACGGCGTGTTCTTGCTCTTGCCGTGGAGCTTCTCCGGGTCTACCACCCACTTCTTCTCCGGGTCGAACAAGACCACGTCGGCGTTGGCGCCCACCCGCAAGGTCCCCGCGGGGATGCCCAAAATGCGGGCGGGGGCTGTGCTCATCTTCTCAACCACCTGGGGAAGGGTCAGCTCCCCTTCCAGGGCGGTGAGGGTGGCGGCCAGGGAGGTCTCCATGCCGATGGAACCGTTGGGCGCCTTGAGGAAGTCCGCCTTCTCCTGGGGCGTGTGGGGGGCATGGTCCGTGGCGATGGCGTCCAAAGTGCCGTCTTGCAAACCTTCGATGAGGGCTAGACGGTCCTCCTCCGTGCGCAGGGGCGGGTTCATGCGGTAGTCAGCGTCTTTGGACTCCAGGGCCTTGTCCGTGAGCAGCAGGTAGTGAGGACAGGTTTCCGCGGTGACCTTTACCCCCCGGGCCTTGGCGTCCCGGATGAGGGCCACCGAGCCCTTGGTGCTCACGTGGCAGATGTGGATGGGAGCGCCAATAGAAGCTGCCGCGGCGATTTCCCGGGCGGTGCCGCAGTCCTCGGCGGCGGCGGGGATGCCGGGCACCCCCAGCTTGCGGGAGACCTCTCCCTGGTGCATCAGGCCGCCGGCAGCCAGGTACAAATCCTCGCAGTGGGCGGTGACGGTCAGCCCCAGAGAGGGGGCCTGTTCCAATGCCTCCAGCAGGCGGCGGGTGTTCACCACCGGCCGGCCGTCATCGCTGAGAGCGATGGCCCCCGCCTCCTTCAAAGCGGCCAGGTCCGCCAGCTCCTCCCCCTGCAGGTCCTTGGTGACGCAGGCGGCGGTGTACACGGCGGCGTCCGCGGTCTTGGCCCGGTCCAGCAGCGCCCGGACAGTTTCAGGGGAATCCATGGCGGGTTTGGTGTTGGGCATGGCCAGCAGGCTGGTGACACCCCCCGCGGCCGCCGCCCGGCAGCCGGAGTACATGTCCTCCTTGTGGGTGAGGCCCGGGTCCCGGAGATGGACGTGCATATCCACCAGGCCGGGCGCCGCCACCAGGCCAGTGCCGTCGATCACCTGGGCGTTTTGGGCAGGCAGGCTTTTGCCCAGCTGGGCAATCTTGCCATCCTCCAGCAGCAGGTCCATCACCTGGTCCAGCCCCTGGGAGGGGTCGATGACCCGAGCGTTTTGAATCAGCGTGCGCATAGCGGTACTCCTTTCTTTAATCCAGCAGCAGGTGCTCCACCTGCCATTTGGTCAGGGAGAGCAATTCTCTTCCGTAATATTCCGGGAACAGCATGGGGTCCGTCTCTGCCACTAGGCTGTAGGGGGTAAACCCAGCAGACTTGGCTAGCTGGGTGGCCCGGTACATGTGGAAACCCTGGGTGACGATGGCCACCTCTTCCCCCATTTCCTGCTCCTGGGCGATTTCCATTGCAAATTTCAGGTTCTCACGGGTGTTGTGGGACTGGTCCTCCATAAAGATGCGGCTTCCGTCGATGCCCATGCTCTCCAGAACATTTTTCTGGGTGAGGGCTTCCGGACAGGGTTCGTCCCCTCCCTGGCCGCCTGTGACGATGCACAAGGCCTCTGGGTTTCCCTCTAAATAGGCGTATGCACGCTCCACCCGGTTGGTCAGGCTGATGCCCATGCTCTCTGGGCCGTAGACCTGGGCCCCCAGCACAATCACATTGGTGCCCTCTGGCGGGGGATTCAGCGTGGCGGAAAACATCAGGCAGGTGAGGTACCCTGCCCAGGCCAGGCCCAGGCAGTAAAAGGCAGCCACCAGCCGGACAGCCGCTTGCTTCCAGCCGCCCTTTTTCGACAGCCTTCCGAAAAACAGCAAGAGCAGCAGCCCCAGCAGACAGACGCACTCCCCAAAAACAGACCCTAGAGCGAAGCCGTGCCGCAGCAAGGGCAGCAGAAAGAACACCATGCCCGCCCCACAGAGAACACACCCCAGGACGCGCAGGGCGAAAACCATTCGTTGCTTCATATTCATTCCCTTTCGTTCTTCTTTTTCTCTTCCCTTTTTCAAACTCCTTTGTGCTGACTATTATACACCAGACACCGGGGACGGCGCAACACAAAAAGGCGCACCGGGAAATTTCCCAGTGCGCCTTTCCAGAAGGGCGTATCAGTATTTCATCAATAGCCGCGCTTGACGTAGGAGGTGTGGAGGATCTCGTGGGCCTTGTGGCTTCCGGGCTCGCCCAGGAACTCCTCATAGCATTTCTGCAGCACGGGGTTCAAGTGGCTCTTGCGCAGAGGCATGTTCTTATCCTGATCGTACAGGGCCTGGGCGCGGAGCTTCTTGATATCGTAGAAGCTGTGGTTGTTGGAGCTCTGAATGGGCTGGCCGCCGCCGTTGACGCAGCCGCCGGGGCAGCACATGACCTCGATAAACTGGTAATCCGCCTCGCCAGAGCGCACCTTCTTAAGCAGTGCGTCCGCGTTGGACAGTCCGCTGACCACGGCCACCTTCACATCCATGCCGGCCACATTGTAAACGGCCTCTTTAAACCCTTCGGTACCGCGAATTTCCGTGTACTCGATGGAATCCTGGCTTTCGCCGGTGAGCAGGTCCGCGGCGGTGCGCAGGGCAGCCTCCATCACGCCGCCGGTGGCGCCGAAGATGACAGCCGCACCGGTGGAAACACCCATGGCGTCGTCAAATTTCTCCTCGGGCAGGCGTTCGAAGTTCAGCTGGGCCTTCTTGATCAGGCGGGCCAGCTCGCGGGTGGTGATAGAGATATCCACATCGGGCAAGCCGGCGGCGTCTTCATCTTCCCGCTTGATTTCAAACTTCTTGGCGGTGCAGGGCATGACAGACACGGAGACAATGTCCCGGGGATCAATGCCCTCCTTCTGAGCATACCAGGTCTTGATGAGGGCGCCGGTCATGTTCTGGGGGGACTTGCAGGTGGAAAGGTTGTCCACCAGGTCGGGATAATAGTGCTCGCAGAACTTGACCCAGCCGGGGGAGCAGGAGGTAATCATGGGGAGAACGCCGCCGTTCTTCACACGGTGGATGAACTCGCTGGCCTCTTCCATAATGGTCATATCGGCGCCGAAGTCGGTGTCGAAGACCTTGTCAAAGCCCAGGCGGCGCAGAGCGGCCACCATCTTGCCCTCCACGTTGGTGCCGATGGGCAGGCCGAACTCCTCGCCCAAGGCAGCCCGCACAGCAGGGGCAGTCTGAACGATGACAATTTTGCTGGGATCGTTGATGGCGTCGATAACCTCCTGGGTGTTGTCCTTCTCGGTCAAAGCGCCGGTGGGGCAGCTGACAATGCACTGGCCGCAGGCCACACAGGCCACATCGCCCAGGGGCTTTTCAAAGGCGCAGCCAATCTCGGTATCAAAGCCGCGGTTGTTGGCGCCAATGACGGACACATGCTGGTTCTGGCAGGCGGCAACACAGCGGCGGCAGAGCACGCACTTGGCGTTGTTGCGCTCCAGATACTGGGTGGAGAAATCCTTCTTGCCGGCGGGCACAGCGCCCTCAAAGCGGTTCTCCTCCTCGATGCCCATGTCGTTGCACAGCTTCTGGAACTCACAGTTACCGCTGCGCTCACAGGACAGACATTTCTTATCGTGGACGGACAGCAGAAGCTCCAGGGTCATCCGGCGGGATTCCTGGACCTTGGGAGAATTGGTGAAAACCTCCATCCCTTCGTTGACAGGATAGACACAGGCCGCCACCAGAGAGCGGGCCCCCTTCACCTCCACCATGCACATGCGGCAGGCGCCAATCTGGTTGATATCCTTCAGATAGCACAGGGTGGGAATATCAATACCGGCGTAGCGGGCGGCTTCCAGAATGGTGGCATCCGCCGGCACTTCATAGGAAACGCCGTTGATCTTAATATTGACCTGATCCATGTTCGCACACTCCTTCCTTATTTTCTCACCACAGCGCCGAATTTGCACTTCTCCATGCAGACGCCGCACTTGATGCACTTGGTGGTGTCAATGACATGGGGCTGCTTGACGGAGCCGCTGATGGCGCCCACGGGGCAGTTGCGGGCACACAGTGTACAGCCCTTACACTTGTCGGCCACAATGGAGTAATTGGTCAGGGCTTTGCAGGCGCCGGCAGGGCAGCGGTGCTCCACCACATGGGCCTCATACTCGTCGCGGTAATACTTGAGTGTGGAAAGCACGGGGTTAGGCGCGGTCTGGCCCAAGCCGCACAGGGAGTTTTCCTTGATGTAGTAACACAGCTCCTCCATCTTGTCGATGTCCTCAAGGGTGCCGTTGCCAGAGGTGATCTTGTTCAGGATCTCCAGCAGGCGCTTGGTGCCCACGCGGCAGGGCGTACATTTGCCGCAGGACTCGTCCACGGTGAACTCCAGGAAGAACTTGGCGATATCCACCATACAGGTGGTCTCGTCCATGACAATCAGTCCGCCGGAACCCATCATGGAGCCAATGGCGATCAGGTTGTCATAGTCGATGGGGGTGTCAATGAGCTTGGCAGGGATGCAGCCGCCGGAGGGGCCGCCGGTCTGGGCAGCCTTAAAGGTATGGCCGCCGGGCACACCGCCGCCGATCTCCTCCACAACCTCCCGCAGGGTGGTACCCATGGGGACTTCCACCAGGCCGGTGTTGGTGATCTTGCCGCCCAGGGCAAAGACCTTGGTACCGGGGGAGCGCTCGGTGCCGATGGAGCGGAACCAGTCCGCGCCCTTCAGGATGATCTGGGGAATATTGGCGTAGGTCTCCACGTTGTTGAGCACCGTGGGTACGCCGAACAGGCCCTTCACCGCCGGGAAGGGAGGCCGGACACGGGGCTCGCCGCGCTTGCCCTCGATAGAGGTCATCAGAGCGGTCTCCTCGCCGCAGACGAACGCGCCGGCGCCCAGGCGGATGTCGATGTCAAA
>DWXO01000042.1 GCA_019119165.1 Candidatus Flavonifractor intestinigallinarum
TTCGGGAGTAAGGCACGTCGTAGACTATGACGTTGATAGGTCGGAGGTGGAAGCGCGGTAACGCGTGCAGCTGACCGATACTAATAAGCCGAGGGCTTGACCTTAACATGATGATTGCAGGCGCTTGCCTGGTACTGGAGACTGCATTGTTCGGTTTTGAGGGTGCTGACACAGCGACGACGATGGCCCGTTGGTCAAGCGGTTAAGACGGCGGCCTCTCACGCCGCAAACGTGGGTTCGATTCCCGCACGGGTCACCAAACCTGCGCCTTTAGCTCAGCTGGTAGAGCAACTGACTCTTAATCAGTGGGTCCCCGGTTCGAATCCGTGAAGGCGCACCATTCTCTATGGAGCGTCTACGCGGCGCTCCATAGAGAGCCCTTAAAAATTTAGACTTACCTGATGAGAAAGACGGTAAGGAGAGAAAAGTTCAGTTGAAGTTTTCTTTGCTTACTTTTCTTTTCAAAGAAAAATAAGTTGGTGTTGATTGCGGTGAGGGTCCACCCGTTCCCATCCCGAACACGGAAGTTAAGCTCACCTGCGCCGAAAATACTTGTCTGGAGACGGACCGGGAAGATAGGTAACGCCAACACAGAGAGCGGACAGCTTAGGCTGTCCGCTTTTTGCATTACAAAATCAGCAGCCGTCATAGACAGCTGCTGATATAGCTATTTACATCAAAGGGGTCCAAGCCGCTGTCCTTGCGCAGATACAGAGGATGGTGGGGATGCCCTTTCTTGGAGCGGGCGCCGGCGGAATACCAACAGGTGCCCAAATCGTTCCCGATCTCCACCATGTCCCGCAGGCAGTGGGCCAGATAGCTGCGCTTCTCAATAATAGCGCCCCAGGCGGCCCAAATTGCGGGAGCGCCGGTTTTGGTCTGCTCCAGGGCCCAGCGGAAGGCCGCCATATTTTCCTGGTGCAGGGCGGGATTGCACACCTTCTCCATATCGTCAGGACGTGTAGCCCGCTGGGCGTAGACGTTAAACATGATAAAGCTGTCATAGCCGTTGCCCAGGGCAATGCGCTCCACCGATTTCAGGGTGTTGTCCAGATCGTTGGGTGCGGCGGTGGAAGGATTGATGCCCACGCAGATCAGCGGGCGGCTGCCCCGGGTGCCCAGGATGTAACGGTAGTCGCAGTAGCAGTTGGGGACGTAGAGCCAGTGGTCCACGTCGTAATCGGCCTGAGGCAGCAGAGCCTCCTCCAAGGCCAGGGAAAAGGACTGGATGTCCTGCTGGGCGGTGTCGCAGGCGGGAACGTGCATGATAAGACCTCCTGAGGACGAACGGCTTGAGAGACGGGCCGCTCCATGGTATACTCACTCTATCAGGATACAGGCAGGAGATACAGAATGCAATACCGAAGTGTGAAAAAGGGAATCTTCCAGGCCAGACCCAACCGCTTTATCGCCCATGTGGAGGTAGACGGCGGGCTGGAGGTGGTCCATGTGAAAAATACCGGCCGCTGCCGGGAACTTTTGGTACCGGGAGCCACGGTCTATCTGGAGGAGAGCGGCAACCCGGCCCGCAAGACCAGATATGATCTGATCGCCGTGGAAAAGGGCAGGCTGCTGGTCAATATGGACGCTCAGGCCCCCAACAAGGTGTTTCAGGAGTGGGCGGAGGGAGGCGGCTTTCTGCCCGGGCTGACCCTCCTGCGGCCGGAGACCACCTGGGGCAGCTCCCGGTTCGACTTCTACTGGGAGGCGGGAGAGCGCCGGGGCTTTGTGGAGGTCAAAGGGGTCACTCTGGAGGAGGATGGCCACGCCCGCTTTCCCGATGCGCCAACGGAGCGCGGGGTCAAGCACCTGGAGGAGCTGATCCGCTGCCAGACAGATGGCTACGAGGCTGCTGTCTGCTTTGTGATCCAAATGGCGGGAATGAAGGATTTTGCCCCCAATGATGTGACCCATCCCGCCTTCGGCGCGGCGCTGCGGAAGGCTGCCGGGGCAGGTGTCCAGGTGCTGGCCCGGGGATGCAGGGTCACGCCGGATACGCTGACCATAGGGGAACCGGTGAAGGTACGCCTTTGAAATGAAAGTATTATATTAAAAACTTGCAAAAATGAATATTGTAAGCAGAAAAATTTCTGAATTATTTCCAAATGTGCAAGAACAATCTTGACAGATGCAGAAAAAGAGCATACACTGCGTCCATCAAGCAGAGACGCTCGTTTCGCCGAGGAAGGCGAAGCGGGCGTTTTTGTTTTCAGGGAGGAATGAATGTATGTATTCGTCAGTGAACACGATTTGGGTGCTGTTGGGCGCCGCGCTGGTCTTTTTCATGCAGGCCGGCTTTGCCATGTGTGAGGCGGGATTTACCCGGGCCAAGAACACGGGCAACATTTTGATGAAGAACCTGATGGACTTCTGCATCGGCACGCCCATCTTCTGGCTGCTGGGCTTCGGGCTGATGTTCGGAAGCGCGGGGGCGCTGGTAGGCGGCTTTGATCCCTTCGTGCGGGGCGACTATTCCGCCATCCTGCCGGAGGGGGTCCCCTTCTTCGCCTTCTTCATCTTCCAGACGGTGTTTTGCGCCACCGCCGCCACCATCGTATCGGGCGCTATGGCAGAGCGCACCAAGTTTATCTCCTACTGCATCTATTCTCTGTTGATCTCCGCTGTGGTCTATCCCATCTCCGGCCACTGGATCTGGGGCGGCGGCTGGCTGGCACAGTTGGGCTTCCATGACTTTGCCGGTTCCACTGCGGTGCATATGGTGGGCGGCGTGGCCTCCCTCATCGGCGCCAAGATCCTGGGGCCCCGCATCGGCAAGTATGACAGGGACGGCAAGCCCCGGGCCATTCTGGGCCACAACCTCTCCATCGCCGCGCTGGGTGTGTTTGTGCTGTGGTTCTGCTGGTTTGGGTTCAACGGCTGCTCCACCGTCTCCATGACCGGGGACGACACCCTGGTGGCCGCCGGCAGCATCTTTGTGACCACTAATATGTCGGCTGCTGTGGCCTGCGTGACCACCATGCTCTTTACCTGGATCCGCTTCAAGAAGCCGGATGTCTCCATGACCTTCAACGCCGCCCTGGGCGGCCTGGTGGCCATCACCGCCGGTTGTGACATGGTATCTGTGGAGGGCGCGGCCATCATCGGTATCTGTGCCGGTATCGTGCTTCCTCTGGCGGTGGAATTCTTTGATAAAGTGGCCAAGATCGACGATCCTGTGGGCGCCATTTCGGTCCACGGCGTGTGCGGCGCCATGGGCACCCTGCTCACCGGCCTGCTGGCGGTGGACGGCGGCCTGTTCTACGGCGGCGGTCCCAAGTTCTTCCTGACTCAGTGCCTGGGTGTGGTCAGCGTCATTGCCTGGGTGGCGGTGACCATGGTGATCATCTTTACGGTGATCAAGCACACGGTGGGTCTGCGGACCTCTGCCATTGAGGAGCTGGAGGGCCTGGACATCCACGAGCACGGCCTGCCTACCGCTTATGCCGATTTCAGCCAGTCCACCAGCATGACGGCGGTGGCCAAGGCGGACGCATATCCGGAGCCCTATGTGGCTGGTGAAAGCCCGGTGCCCGTGCAGGTCCCCGAGCGTGCTCAGCCTGTGGAGCGCACCAAGCCGGAAGCAAAGCTGACCAATGTGACCATTATCTGCAACCAGTCCAGATTTGAGGAACTGAAGAGCGCCATGAACGGCATCGGCGTGACGGGCATGACGGTGACTCAGGTGCTGGGCTGCGGCATCCAGAAGGGCAAGACGGAGTATTACCGCGGTGTGCCCATGACCATGAATTTGCTGCCCAAGGTACAGGTGGAGATCGTGGTGTCCAAGGTGCCGGTGGCACAGGTGGTGGATACCGCCAAGCAGGTGCTCCATACCGGTGGGATCGGCGACGGCAAGATCTTCGTCTATGACGTGGAGGATGTGGTCAAGGTCCGTACCGGCGAGCATGGATATGACGCCCTCCAGGGCGAGGAATAAGGCGCAGCCCCCCGGACTTGTCAAGTCCGGGGGGCTGTGGTATATTGGTAGAAATCATCACAGGGAGGAATGGGCATGGAGTCGGCCTATCAAATCTTCGCCGCAGAAATCACGGCCAAAGGGAAGGGCTATCTGGTCATCCAGCACTGCCGGACCGGAGAACTGGACGAACTGCTGTGCCGGGGCCGACAGGAGCTGTTGAGCCTGGGTGCAACGGAGCTGCTTGTGACCTCCCGGGACCCCGGCGCGCCCCTGGAGGAGGGCTGGCAGGGGGATTGCCGGCTGGAGTTTGTCCGTGATCTGCTGGAGCTGCAGCGGGATCTGTCCCAGCTGCCCGGCCAGCCCCAGCGCCTCAGCCTGGAGCCCCTGACCCGGGAGCGGGGCGGGGCGTGGCTGGCTCTGCACAACGGATGCTTTTTTGAAATGCCCAATTCCGCCACTTATGGGCCCCGGGATCTGGACCGGGCCCTGGAGGAGGGGCACCGCTGCGGGTTTGCCGTGGTCAACGGGGTGCGGGTCGGGGTATACGAGCTGGACCTGACCCAGGAGGTGCCGGAGATTGAGGGCATTGCCCTGCAGAAGGACGTGCGGGGGCAGGGCCTGGGGCGGGAACTGCTCTGGGGGACCATGGCCCTGCTGGCTGAGGCCGGAGCTGACCGGTGTAAGCTGCTGGTGGCCAGCGACAATGAGAGCGCCTTTTCCCTCTACCGCCGGACCGGCTTTAAAGCGGCTGGCATCAAAAGCAAGTGGTTCCGGATGTTGCCCAACTGAACGAAACAGGCGGCC
>DWXO01000043.1 GCA_019119165.1 Candidatus Flavonifractor intestinigallinarum
CGCCGGAGCGGCTGAGGCCCCCTATCAGATTACCAAGGGCAGCTTGCCCGCCGGGCTGACCCTTGACGCCGCCACCGGCGTAATCTCCGGCACCCCCACCGCCGCCGGAAAGGCCGGTCAGGTCACCGTGACCTATACCGACATTGAGGGACAGACCGCCGATGCCGTGGTGAAATACGGCGCGGTGAACAAACTTTCCGGTCAGCTGGTCATCTCCTGCGCCGACGTGGCCTACGGCAGCCAGCCCGCGCCCAAGGTGATAGAGAACGTCAGCGGCGGCAAAGTGACCTATGTCTACAGCACGGATGCAAACGGCAAGTTCGGCCCCTGGGATACCAAGAATCCGGTGGGCACCTACTATGTGAAGGGTATCGCCGCCGCCACCGACCAGTACGGGGAGACTGAGTCCAATGTAGTGTCCTTTAAGGTCATGGCCGGAGCCATCAGCGGCAGCGTGACCATCGCGGGCACCCCTGCCTACGGACAGACCCTGACCGCCAAGCCCAGCGGCATCCCCGGCACACCCGCCTACCAGTGGTATCGGGACGGCGTGGCCATTGACGGGGCCAATCAGGCGACCTACAAGCTGACTCTGGCCGACGTGGGCTGCGCCATCTCCGTCAAGGTGAGCGACAAGAACGGCAACTATGCCGGTACAGTGGACAGCGCCGCCACCGCCGCCGTGTCCAAGGCCGCCTATACCGGGAAGGTCACCGGCAAGGCCACTGTGGTGAGCAGCGCCTACGATAAGGGGCCCGCCACCGACTACGCCTACGACCTGTCCGGCCTGTCCGGTCTGCCCGCTGACCTGGAGGGCGTGGGCTATGGCGCGGTTGCCCTGTCGGCCAACGGCGACGGCCTCATCGCCGCCCAGCCCGCTCCCGCCGTGAAGGAGGGTAAGCTGACTTATACCGTCTCCCCCAAAGAGGAGGGTAAGAGCGCCGTCATCACCGTGGTGCTGACCAGCGCCAACTACCAGGATATCACCGCCTCCATCACCGTGACCTCGGTGGACAAACAGCCCGCCGACATCGGCCTGAAGGATGTGACCGTCACCTATGACGGCCAGGGCCATGAGGTCAGCCCGGTGTGGCCCGAGGTGGGAACCGGCAGCGCAGTCAAGACCGTGACCTACACCAAGGACGGCGTTTCCGTCTCCCAGCCCAAGGACGCGGGTACCTATACCGTCTCCGCCGTCTATGAGAACGATACCCACTACGGCACCGCTTCCGCCACCCTCACCATCCGGCCCCTGGAGGCCGAGCTGGCCTGGAGCGGCGACACCGGCCTGGTGTACGACGGCGCCGCCAAGAACGTTACCGCCTCCGTCTCCAACCTGGTGGAGGGCGACAAGTGCGCCGTTACCGTGGAGGGCGGCGACAAGATCAACGCGGGGAGCTACACCGCCAAGGCTGTCAGCCTGGACAATCCCAACTATGCGCTGCCCACCGATGCCACCCACAAATACACCATCGATCCCAGAGTGGTGGATCTGAGCGTGACCCTGGAACCCGCGGAGTTTGAGTTCAACAACGCCGTTCAGGCCCCCACCACCGTCACCGTAAAGGATGGCGACAAGACCCTTACCGCCGATACCGATTATACCGTATCCATCCCCGCCGACACCACCGCCGTGGGTACCTACACCGTCACTGTGACCGGCGCGGGCAACTACGCGGGCAGCAAGGGCTCCGCCGACTATGCCATCACCAAGGTGAGCCAGGCCGCCCTGACCATCGAGCCCACCGGGAACAAGACCTACAGCGACGCGCCCTTTACCATCACCGTGGGCGGCGGCAGCGGCGAAGGCGCGTACAGCCTCACCTCTTCCGATCCGGCCATCTTGAGCCTGGAGCAGGGGGAGAACGCCGGTACCTGGACCGCCACCGTCCGCAAGGCGGGCACGGTCACCCTGACTGCCGGCAAGGGCGAGGACGACAACTACAAGCCCGCCCAGCTCACCGTTCAGCTGACGGTGGACCCCAAGGCCCTGGCTGAGGACGCCGCGTCTCTGCCCCAGGACTACGCCCCCATCTACAGCGGTTCCGGCATTGAGCCGGTTGTTACCGTGAAGGACGGCGAGACCGTTCTGGTGAAGGATGTGGACTACACCGTGACCTATGCCGACAACATCAATGTGGGCCAGGCCACCGTGACAGTGGCCGGTACGGGCAACTATACCGGAACCATCACCATGCACTTCACCATCTCCCCCAAGAGCCTGACCAGCCAGGATGTGGTTCTGTCCGGCCTGCCGGAGCGGGTGACCTACACCGGCCAGGCCGTGGCCCCTCAGATTACCGTGAAGGACGGTCAGATGGTTCTGGTGCAGGATACCGATTACACCGTGACCTATGCCGACAATACCGGTGTGGGCACCGCCACCGTTACCGTCACCGGCAAGGGCAACTATAAGGACAGCGCCCAGGCCACCTTTGAGATCGCGGCCGCCGCCGCCACCGGCGTGGTGGCCATCAGCGGCGCCGACTTCAACGTGGGCACCGAGCTGACCGCCAGCGTGTCCGGCAAGACCGGTGATCTGGCCTATCAGTGGTACCGCAACGGCGCCCCCATCGAGAATGCTGCTGCCGACAAGTATACCCTGACCGAGGATGACGCCAACGCTCAGATCGCCGTGAAGGTCACCTCCACCGGCAGCTATGTGGGTACCCTGGAGAGCGCCCCCATCACTGTGGGCAAGACGGCCCTCACCGGCACCCTGACCCTGACCAATGCCGAGGGCGTCGTCACCGCCGCTGTGGAAGGCGCCCCTGAGGACGGCTACGACATCGTGTGGCTGCGGGACGGCCAGCCCGTTTCCGGCGCCACAGGCACCACCTACACCATTACCGACGCCGACCAGGGCCACACCGTCTCCGCCAAGCTGACCGCCAAGGGCGACTATACCGGCGAGATCATTGGCACCGGCGCGGTGGAAGTGGCCGCCGCCGCACCCGGCCAGCCTGTGCTGACCACCTCTGTGGGCGACGGACGGATCACCGTCTCCTGGACTGCCGCCGACAACGGCGCTCCCATCTACCAGTATCAGGTGCAGCTGGATGACGAGCCTGTTATCACGGTAAACAACACCGTCTCCTCCTACACCTTCACCGGACTGAACAACGACCAGACCTACACCGTGAAGGTGACCGCCATCAACGCCCAGGGCAATACCACCGCTTCCTCGGAGGCCACGCCCAAGGGGTCCTCCGGCGGCGGTGGCGGCGGCGGTGGCTCCAGCGCCGCGGTCCAGTACACCATCACCGTCAAGCAGAGCGAGGGCGGTAAGATCGCCCCCGAGACCGTCAAGGTGGAGAAGGGTGAGGACCAGAGCTTTACCATCACCGCCGACCAGGGCTATGTGATCAAGGACGTGCTGGTGGACGGCAAGAGCGTGGGCGCTGTGTCCACCTACACCTTCGAGAACGTGACCCGTGCCCACACCATCCAGGCTGTCTTTGAGGAAGCCCCCTTCCAGTTCTCCGACCTGGAGGATGACCACTGGGCGGCCCCCTACATCTACGACCTGTACCAGCGGGGCATCGTCAACGGTGTGGGCGGCGACCTGTTTGCCCCCAGCCGCACCATCACCCGGGCTGAGTTCGTCAAGATGCTGGCCGGTGTGGCCGGTGTGACGGAGGAGGACCTGAGCGACCAGCACTCCGCCTTTACCGACGTGGAGCAGGGCAGCTGGTACGAGCCCTATGTGGTCTGGGCCACTGAGAACGGCGTGACCACCGGCACCTCCGCCACCACCTTTGCCCCCATGGCTACCATCAGCCGGGAGCAGATGGCTACCATGATCTACCGGTATGCCCAGAGCGCCGGTATCGACCTGCCGGAGAGCCAGCCTGCCGTCACCTTTGCGGACGCCGACAGCTTTGCCGAGTGGGCGGCCCAGCCCATTGAGGCCATGCAGCGGGCCGGGATCATCAACGGCGTGGGCGGCAATCGCTTCGCGCCCCAGGATCTGGCCAGCCGCGCCGAGGCCTGCAAGATGCTGAGCGTGCTGCTGGACATCGCAGAGGCATAACCGTCAACCAACAGATGCGCCGCGGGAGACCGCGGCGCATCTGTTCCTTTTTGAGCGTCCCACCGCCAATGCGGTGGGCACCGCATTGGCCACCGCCAGCTCCTCCCGGGCAAAGTAGTCCTGGAGGACCAGACCCTTTTCCCTAGCCAGGGCGGTCAGGCCGGGCCCCACCATCCCGGCGCACACCAGCTGACCGGACCGCAGGGGAGAGAGCAGCTCCTCCAGCCTCCGGGGACGGTCGGACAGGGGGGCGTGGAGCAGACCGCCCTCCTCCTCCGCCGGCAGGGGCAGGATGAGGCAGTGGGCCAGCTCCACCCCTGCCGGGTCGGTCTCCATCTGTACCCCCGTCAGAGGGCCGTGGCCCTCCAGGGCCCAGGTATGTACCGTGTGGCCGTCGGCGGCCAGCAGCTCCGCCAGTTTGGCCTGCCGCAGATCGCCCCCCGCCACCCACAGATTCAGTTCATGTCTCATGGTAAGCCCTCCGTTCCCAGTGACTGCTCCATCCTATTCCGCCGCCGGGAAAGGGTGACTGGGGCCACGGCTTGACTTTTCAGACGTTCAGGCTAATAATAAAAAGACACATCAAGAGAGAGCGGAGATGGACCCAATGGACCGGAACGAACAAAATCGCCTGACCGAAGGCAGCGTCCCCAAAAAGATGCTGGCCTTTGCTCTGCCGATCTTCTTCAGCAACCTGTTTCAGCAGCTGTACAATGCGGTGGACTCCCTCATTGTAGGCAACTTCATCGGCCGGTCCGCCCTGGCGGCGGTCAGCTCCTCCAGCAGCATGATTTTGCTGATGGTGGGCTTTATCAACGGCGTGTCCCTGGGCGCCGGGGTGCTCATTGCCCGGTACTACGGGGCGGAGGACGACGACCATATGGAGCGGGCCGTCCACACCACCGTGGCCCTGGGCCTGACGGCGGGTGTGATCCTGACGGTGGTGGGGGTCATATTAACCCCCCAGATCCTCCAGTGGATCGGCACCCCCGCCGACGTCATCGACAACTCCATCCTCTACTTCCGGATCTACTTCTTCGGCTCCTCCGCCGTGGTGCTCTACAACATGGGGGCCAGCATCCTCCAGTCGGTGGGGGACAGCCGCAGCCCCATGAAGTACCTCATCGCCGCCTCCCTCACCAACGTGGTGCTGGACCTGCTCTTTGTGGCGGTACTGAAACTGGGGGTGGGCAGCGCCGCCCTGGCCACCATCCTCAGCCAGTGCCTGTCCGCCTTCCTGGCCTTCCGCAAGCTGACCATCACCAAGGCGGGCTATCGGGTCAACTGGCGGCGGGTGCGCTTCGAGGGGCCCACCTTCAAGCAGATTATCACCCTGGGCATCCCCTCCGGGGTGCAGAGCTCGGTGGTCTCCCTGGCCAACGTCATTGTCCAGGCCAATATCAATTCCTTTGACTCCGCCGCCATGGCGGGGTGCGGCGCCTACAGCCGCATTGAGGGCTTTGCCTTTCTGCCGGTGACCTGCTTCGCCCTGGCCTTGTCCACCTTCCTCAGCCAGAACCTGGGGGCCCACCGCTTCGACCGGGTGCGGGCGGGGATGAAATTCGGCCTGGTGTGCAGCCCCCTGCTGGCGGAGGCCATCGGCGGGGTCATCTTCCTGGCCTCCCCGCTGCTGGTGGCCGCCTTCAACAGCGAGCCGGAGGTGGTGGCCTTTGGCGTGGCCTACGCCCGCACCGTGTCCCTGTTCTACTGTCTGCTGTCCTTCTCCCACTGCTGCGCCGGTATCCTGCGGGGCATGGGCCGGCCCATCGTGCCCATGGCCATTATGCTGACGGTGTGGTGCGCGCTGCGCATCACCTACATTACCCTCACCGTCCGCGTGATCCCCGATATCCGGGTGGTCTACTGGGCCTATCCTCTGACCTGGTCCATCAGCTCGGTGCTCTTCGCCCTCTGCCTGCGGCAGCTGCTGCGGCATATGCCCCACGGCCAGCTGCAAAGCGCGCCCATGTGACCGGACGGGGGAACGCACAGGGGAGGCGGAGAATCCTCCGGTGGGATTTGTACACAATTCCCGTTGCAATCCCGGGAAAAAGAGGGTATAATGACTCCAACCTGGAAAAGTGAGGCGTACAGGCATGATCAAGTGTTCCCTCACAACTGCATCCTTCCTGTTTTCCTTTGGCTGGGCTCGATTTATGGGCACCGGCTTTTTTGGCATGGGAAAATAGCAGGATGGAGTAAATGGGTGGGCCCTATGGGGCCTGATATTACCTTGTAACACAGACAGGGCGCTCATTGATTTCATCAATGAGCGCCTATTTTTGTCACTGGAAAGGAAGCGTGTCATATGGTAGTCGTCATGAAGCCCGGTACCCGGCAGGCGGACATCGAGCATCTGGTAACCAAACTCAAGCAGCTGGGCCTGGAGGTGGGCGTCACCAACGGCGTGGGCTGCACCATCTTGGGCCTGGTGGGCGATACCACCGCCGTGGATATGGACAAGATCTCCATCAACCCCAATGTGGAGCGGGTCATGCGGGTGCAGGAGCCCTACAAGAAGGCCAACCGCAAGTTTCACCCCGAGGACACGGTGGTCACCGTGGGCAATGCCAAGATCGGCGGCGGCAACTTCTCCGTCATCGCCGGGCCCTGCTCGGTGGAGAGCGAGGAGCAGATCTGCGCCGTGGCCGAGGACGTGAAGCGCTCCGGCGCGGCCATGCTGCGGGGCGGCGCCTTCAAGCCCCGCACCTCCCCCTACTCCTTCCAGGGCATGGGCGCTCCCGGCCTGGACCTGCTGGTGGAGGCCCGGGCCAAGACCGGCCTGCCCATCGTCACCGAGATCATGGACCCCCGGATGGCCGACCTCTTCGAGCGGGAGGTGGACGTGGTCCAGGTGGGCGCCCGCAATATGCAGAACTTTGAGCTGCTCAAGGAAGTGGGCAAGATGAGCAAGCCCATCCTGCTCAAGCGGGGCCTGTCCAACACCTACGAAGAATGGATCATGTCCGCCGAGTATATCATGGCCGAGGGCAATGAAAACGTGATCCTGTGCGAGCGGGGCGTGCGTACCTTTGAGACCTACACCCGCAACACCCTGGATGTGTCCGCCATCCCCGCCGTCAAGCAGATGAGCCACCTGCCCGTCATTGTGGACCCCTCCCACGCCGCCGGTATGTACTGGATGGTGGAGCCCCTGGCTCTGGCCGCCGTGGCGGCGGGGGCCGACGGCCTCATCATCGAGGTCCACAACGACCCCGCCCACGCCAAATGCGACGGCCAGCAGTCCCTCACCCCCCAGAAGTTCGACGCCCTGATGCACAAGGTGGGTATGCTGGTTGACCTGGTGGAGAAGAAGTTGATAAAATAAATGATGTGGGGGCGGCCCTTGTGGCCGTCCGCGGGCGACCATAAAGGTCGCCCCTACAGTATTACAGAAAGGACGAAGCGCCCATGAAGACCCTCACCGTCGCCCTGCCGGGGCGGGAATATGACATCCTGATCCAGCGGGGCCTGCTGGACCAGGCGGGAGCATACTGCCGGAAGGCCCTGCCCCGGGCGGGCAGGCTCTTTGTGGTCACCGACTCCAACGTGGCCCCCCTCTACGCCCCCAGGCTGGAGCAGAGCCTCACTGCCGCCGGGTTTTCCGTGACGGTCCATGTGGTGCCCGCCGGAGAGGGCTCCAAGTGCGCCGGTCAGCTGGCCGAACTGTGGGAGGCCATGATGGCCGCCGGACTCACCCGCACCGACGCCGTGGTGGCCCTGGGCGGCGGCGTGGTGGGGGACCTGGCGGGCTTTGCCGCCGCCACCATCCTGCGGGGGGTGGACTTTGTTCAGATCCCCACCACCCTGCTCTCTCAGGTGGACTCCTCCGTGGGAGGCAAGGTGGCCATCGACCTGGAGGCGGGCAAGAATCTGGCCGGGGCCTTCTGGCAGCCCAGGCTGGTGCTCATGGACCCGGATACCCTGGACACCCTGCCCGACGCCACCTTTGCCGACGGTATGGCGGAGGTGGTCAAGTACGGCTGCATTCTGGACGGGACCTTCTTCGATTTCCTGGCCGACCGGCCCAGCCGGAAGGAAATTATGGGGGAAATTGAACACGTCTTGTATACCTGTTGTAATTTAAAACGGATGGTTGTGGAAGAGGACGAGCGGGACACGGGGAAACGGATGCTGCTCAACTTCGGCCACACCCTGGGCCACGCCTACGAGAAGGCGGGCCACTATGAGAAGTGGACCCACGGCCAGGCGGTGGCTGCCGGTATGGTGAAGGCCGCCGGACTGGGGGAGCGGCTGGGGATTACTCCGGCGGGCACGGCGGACCGGATTGCCGCCGTTCTCACCGCTCTGGATCTGCCGGTGGAGATTTCTTGTACGGCGGAGGAGTACGCCGCCGCCATCGGTCTGGACAAGAAGGGGGCAGGGGCCGACATCAGCGTGATCCTGCTGGAAGAGATGGGCCGGGCTATCCCCCACAAAATGCCCAAAGCCGCACTGCTGGAGGAACTGAAATGAACATGACCATTACACCGGCGGTCCTGAAAGGGACAGTGACGCCGCCCCCGTCCAAGAGCCAGGCCCACCGGCTCATCATCGCCGCCGCCCTGTCCGACGGGTTCTGCAAGCTGTCCAACGTGGACCTCTCCGAGGACATCCAGGCCACCCTGCGGTGTATGCGCACCCTGGACGCCGACGCCTCCGCCGACGGCACCATCATCCGGGGCGCCGATCTGGTGGACGGCCACGAGGAGCCAGCCCCTGAGGTGATGGACTGCGGGGAGAGCGGCTCCACCCTCCGCTTTCTCATTCCGGTGGCTCTGGCCCTCAAGGGGGGCGGGATATTCACCGGCCATGGGCGGCTGATGGAGCGGCCCCAGGAGCCCTACTTCGCTCTCTTCCGGGAGAAGGGCATCTTCTATGAGCAGAAGGACGGGGTGCTGACGGTGGAAGGCAAGCTGACCGCCGGGGTGTACACCCTGCCGGGCAACGTGTCCTCCCAGTTCATCACCGGCCTGCTCTACGCCCTGCCCCTGCTGGAGGGGGACAGCCGGATCGAACTCACCACCGACCTGGAGAGCCGGGGCTATGTGGACATGACCCTGGACGCCCTGAAGCGATTCGGGGTAACGGCGGAATATGACGGCAAGCGCACCTTCCATGTGCCGGGAAATCAGTATTATCAGCATCAGAATCTGGCCATTGAGGCCGACTGGTCCAACGCCGCTTTCTGGTACGGGGCAAAATTCCTGGGCTGCCCGGTGGAGATCGGCGGACTGGATCAGGCCTCCGTTCAGGGGGATCGGGCCATTGCCGGGTTTTATGAGCAGATGGGGGGCGCAGGCAGGCTGGAGCTGGACGTGAGCCAGTGCCCCGACCTGGTGCCTCCTCTGGCCGCCATGGCCGCCCTGCGAGCGGGGGAGACCACCGCCATCGTCAATGCCGGGCGGCTGCGCATCAAGGAGAGCGACCGGCTGGCCACCGTGACGGAGGTGCTCAACGCCCTGGGGGCCCAGGTGGAGGAGCATGAGGACCATCTGGTGATCCACGGGCGGGAGAAGCTGGCGGGGGGCGTTACTGTCTCCGGCCATAACGACCACCGCATTGCCATGATGGCGGCCATTGCCGCCATCCGGTGTGAGAAGCCGGTGACCATCACTGGGGCGGAGTGCGTCAAAAAGTCCTATCCCCGGTTCTGGGAGGACTATGAGGCCCTGGGCGGACTGGTTCAGAAAACCTAAATGCGGGCCGATGTGGGCATCGGCCCCTACATAAGCGGTGGTAGGGGCGGATGCCTACATCCGCCCGTGATAGATGGAGGAACTGCTATATGCGACATATGATCTTCGGCGAATCCCACGGTCCCGCCATCGGCGTGGTGCTGGAGGGGGTGCCCGCCGGGCTGGAGCTGGATCTGGAACAGGTGCAGAAGGAGCTGGACCGGCGCAAGCCGGGCCAGGACCCCACCGCCACCGCCCGGAAGGAGAGCGACCTGCTGGAGGTGCTCTCCGGAGTGTTTGAGGGCAAAACCACCGGGGCCCCGCTGGCCATGGTGATCCGCAACGCCGATCAGCACTCCAAGGACTATGAATCCATCCGGTACACCCCCCGGCCCAGCCACGGGGATTACGCCGGGTTCATCAAGAGCAGGGGCGCACAGGACTATCGGGGCGGCGGCCACTTCTCCGGCCGCCTCACCGCCCCTCTGGTGGCCGCCGGTGCGGTGGCCAAGCAGGTGCTGGCCGGACGGGGCGTCCAGGTGGGGGCCCACATCAGTTCTATCTACGGTATCTGTGACGCCGCCCTGGAGGACCCGGCGGAGCTGAAAGAAGTGGCCGCCAAGGCCTTCCCGGTGCTGAACGACGGCAAGGGGGAGGAGATGCGCCAGGCCATTCTGGAGGCCAAGGGGGAACAGGACAGCGTGGGGGGCGCCATTGAGTGCGCCGTCACCGGCCTGCCCGCCGGACTGGGGGCTCCCGACTTCGGCTGCAACGTGGAGGGCATCTTTGCCCAGTACCTCTTCGCTGTGCCCGCGGTGAAGGGCATTGAGTTTGGGGCCGGCGTGGCCTTCTCCCTCATGCGGGGCAGCGAGGCCAACGACCCCTTCGCCGTGGAGGACGGCAGGGTGGTCACCAAGACCAACCACGCCGGGGGGATCAACGGCGGCATCACCAACGGGATGCCGGTGACCTTTGAGGTCACCATCCGGCCCACCCCCTCCATCTCTCTGCCCCAGGAGAGTGTGGACCTGCGGACCGGCGAGGAGACCGAAATTGAGATCCATGGCCGCCACGACCCCTGCATCGTCCCCCGGGCGGTGCCGGTGATCGAGGCGGCAGCAGCCCTGGCCGCCTGTGCTGTATTGGGCATCTAAAAGGAGCGATGGATATGACGGAACTGGAGCAATATCGGCAGGAAATCGACCGTATCGACGGGGAACTGGTCAAGCTCTTTCTGGAGCGGATGGCCGTCACCGGCAAGGTGGGGGAGTACAAGCAGCGGGAGGGCATCCCGGTGCTGGACGCCAACCGGGAAAAGCAGGTCATTGCCGCCAAGACGGCCCTCACCGACGACCCGGCCCGGAAGGCGGATCTGGCCGCCCTCTATGAGAGCATCATGGCTATCTCCCGCCGCCAGCAGCGCCATCTGGTGAAGGAGGGGGCGGAGGACCCGGGCTACGCCGCCTATCTGGCCGACCTGGCCAGAGTGCGCCAGCCGGTGGCCAATCCCCGGGTGGCCTACCAGGGGGAGCCGGGCTGCTACAGCGAGGAGGCCACCGTGGGCTTCTTTGGCGGGGACGTAAACAGCGTGGGCAAACCCTGGTTCAACGACGTGTTTGCCGCCCTGGAGAGCGGAGAGGTGGACTACGCCATGCTGCCGGTGGAGAACTCCTCCACCGGGTCCATCCGGCAGGTATACGACCTGATGGCCCAGTACCACTATTACATTGTGGGAGAGTGGCAGGTGCCGGTGGAGCACTGCCTGGCCGCCCTGCCTGGAGTGGAACTGTCCCAGATCACCACCGTCTACTCCCATGAGCAGGGGCTGATGCAGAGCGAGAAGTATCTGGACGCCCACCGGGACTGGAAGCGGGTGCCCACCCTGGACACCGCCGGTTCCGCCAAGCTGGTGGCCGAGAAGGGGGACCCCACCGCCGCCGCCATCTGCTCCAAACGGGCCGCCCAGCTTTACGGCCTCAATATCCTGGCGGAACGGGTCAACCACAACACCATGAACCACACCCGGTTTGCCGTGGTGTCTCCGGTCCCCGAGCTGCGTCCGGAGCGCAATAAGATCAGCGCCGTGTTCCGCCTGCCCCACCAGAGCGGCTCCCTCCATGAAATCCTCACCATCTTTGCCGTCCAGGGGCTCAACCTGCTGAAGATCGAGTCCCGACCCATCCCCGGGCAGGGCTTTGAGTACCTCTTCTTCCTGGACTTCACCGGTGATCTCACCGCCCCCGGTATGGACGGGGTGCTCCACGAACTGAGCCAGCTGGCCACCGAGGTACGCATCCTGGGCAACTACAGGGCCTGGGAGGAGCAGGCATGAGGGACAACGTGGTGCTCATCGGCATGATGGGCTGCGGCAAGTCCACGGTGGGAAAGCTGCTGGCCCAGGCGCTGGGCTTTACCTTCGTGGACACCGACCAGTATATTGAGGCGGCTTTGGGCCGTTCCATCCCCGACATCTTTGCCACGGAGGGGGAGGCCTTCTTCCGGGACCGGGAGCTGGACGCGGCGGAGGCGTTGGCCCGGGGGAAGGGGCAGGTCATTGCCTGCGGCGGCGGTTTGCCCACCCGGGCGGAGTCCATCGCCAGCTTGAAAGACAGCGGGACCGTGGTATTCCTCCGGCGGGACCCGGGGGAGATCTACGACAATGTGTCCATGGGGGGGCGTCCCCTGGGCCAGCAGGGGAGAGAGGCTTTTCTGGAGCGGTACGCCGGACGGGAGCCCATCTATGAGGCCTGGGCCGACCATGTGGTGGAGGTACAGGCCACTCCGGCGGAGACGGTACAGCGGATTTTGGAGGTGCTGAAATGAAATTTCTCATCATTAACGGGCCCAACCTGAACCTGCTGGGCAAGCGGGAGCCGGGCATCTATGGGGAGAATACCTATGACAGCCTCTGTAAGCGGCTGGAGGAGTTTGCCGCCGCCCACGGCTCTGAGGCCCACTGCTTCCAGTCCAACCACGAGGGGGCCATCATTGACGCCATCCACGCCGCCGACGGGGTGTATGACGCTATCGTGATGAACCCCGGGGCCTTTACCCACTACTCCTACGCCATTCTGGACGCCCTGAAGGCGGTGGATGTGCCCTGCATCGAGGTCCACATCTCCAACGTCCATCAGCGGGAGGAGTTCCGGCACAAGAGCGTCACCGCCCCCGCCTGTGTGGGCCAGATCTGCGGCCTGGGGCTGTACGGCTACGAGGCGGCGATGGGTTACTTTCTGGAACAGGCGGGCCGATGAGGGCATCGGCCCCTACAAGCGGGTCGCGTAGGGGCGGACACCCCAGGGTGGCTTCTCTTGCCCCTTTGGGGCAATTCACCTTCTGCCCACATCCGCCCGCGCCTCAATGCTAAAAAGGAGAGATTATGAAACATCCTTCCGTTCCCCTGCCCCGCATTGGAATGCGGGTCATCAAAACCGCTGTGGCGGTGATGGTGTCCTATGCGCTGTTCCTCCCCTTCGGCCTCACCTACCGGGAGGAGCTGGGGGGCGTACTGGGCCAGATGGGGCCGCTGTACGCCTGTATCGCCTGCATCATCTGCACCCAGAGCACCCTGGGGCAGACCTTCCGCCAGGGCATTTCCCGCCTCATCGGCGTCATTGTGGGCGGGGCCCTGGGTACTGCCACCCTGCTGCTGGGACCGGCCCTGGAGCATTTCTGGCTCAAGACGATTATTCTTGGCGTGGTATGTGTGGCGGGGGTGTGGCTGTGCCTGCTCATCAAGCGGCCCACCGCCTGCGGCATGGCCTGTATCCTGCCCTGCGTCATTTTGATCACCGGCGTCACCGGCGTGACCCGGTACTATTACGCCGCCGCCCGCATGATCGAGACCATTGTGGGACTGCTGGTGGCCCTGGCAGTCAATGCTGCCCTCCCCGACCACCGGCCGGAGGGCGAACGGGGAGAGATGGATATGAACGTGGAACTGAAAAATACCACCCGCAAGCTGTGCGTCATTGGGGACCCGGTGGCCCACTCCAAGTCTCCGTTGATTCAGAATACCATGCTTAAGGCCCTGGGGCTGGACTATGTATATCTGTGCCAGCCGGTGCCCCGGGGACAGTGCAGGGAATGGCTGGAGTGCGCCAAGTTCGCCGGATATGCCGGATTCAACGCCACCATGCCCCACAAGGAGGAGCTGGTGCCCCTGCTGGATGAGCTGGACGGGGACGCCAGGCTCATTGGAGCGGTGAATACCGTGTGCATCCGGGAGGGCAAAACCTGCGGTTACAACACCGACGGGGAGGGCTTTCTCCGGGCTCTGGCTGACGAGGGCATCAATCCGGCGGGCAAACGTGTGACGGTACTGGGGGCGGGAGGCGCCGCCAAGGCGGTGTGCCTCAAGCTGGCCCAGGCCGGGGCGGAGGTGGTGGTGTGCAACCGCACCCCCGACAAGGCCAAGGCCATCTGCGACTACGATCCGGAACATCTTCATCCGACGGGCTTTTCCCCCGATGAGCTGGCCCGGGCGGCAGGGGAGTGCGACCTGCTGGTGAACTGCACCTCTTTGGGCATGGCGGATACCGCCGGGCAGTTTGCCGACTTCTCCTTCCTGGACCAGTTAAAGCCTGGTGTGCCGGTGGTAGATCTGATCTATATCCCCGCTGAAACCGAACTGCTCCGCCAGGCCAAGAAGCGGGGCCACAGGCCCATCAATGGATTGGGCCTGCTGGTCAACCAGGCGGTGCTGGCTCTGGAGCACTTTACCCAGACCGAAATCGACGCCGCCGAGATGAAAAAGCGCATTGCGGAAGTGCTGTAATACCATAGAACAGGAGGCCCCGGTGTCCATCAGGACACCGGGGCCTCCTCTCTTACTGCGCGTCGGGGTCAAACAGCTGGGAGATAGGCACCCCCAGCACCTGGGACAGCCCATACAGCTCAATATCGGTAACCGTGCGCTGCCGGTCCTCGATCCTGGACACCGAGCCCCGGCACACATAGATGGCCATGGTCTCCAGCTTGTCGGACAGGGCCTGCTGGCTCATGCCCCGCTGGATGCGCAGGGCCCGCACCTGCTCGCCCACCAGATTTTTGGCGGTTCCGTCAATGATCCTGGCTATGCGAATACACCTCCTTTTGTCTTGACATAGGACAACCCCAACGTTATACTGAAAACCGGCCTGAATTGTCCTATCATAGGACAAAACGCAAAAAATGTAAGGACGGGAGAGGGGGGCAGAGGTTATGGAACGGCGTTTGACGGCGGGGGCCGGTCTTTTGACCCGGATTATGCTGGGGCTGGCGCTGGCCCTGCTGGCCGGCAGGCTGATCCTGGGGGCGGGGCAGAACGGGGAGACCCGGAAGGCGCTGGCCCTGGTGGTCCTGCTTGTTCTGTGGAAGGGACTGCCGCCGCTGTGCCGCCGGCTGGGACGGCTGGGGGCGGTCAGGGCCTGTCTGGCGCTCACGCTGCTCTGTCTGGCGGTCAAAGGGGCCTGGGTGCTCCTGGTACGGGTAACCCCCTCCGGGGATTACGCCACCTTCTGGGGCTACGCCAACGCCCTGGCCCAACAGCCGGTGCTGGCGGGCGGGCGGTATATGGCCCTTTTTCCCCATATCTTCGGCTATGCCTCCTTTCTCAGCTGGTTCATCCGCCTGCTGGGGCCGGGGGAACTGCCGGCCCAGGGGCTGAATGTGCTGCTGACTGCCGCCTCCGGCGGTTTTCTTTTCCTGCTGGGGCGGCAGTGGTGGGGGCTGCCCGCCGGGATCTCCGCCTATCTGCTGTGGATTGCCTGTCCCTCCCAGACCATCTATAACAGTCTGATCCTGTCTGAGCCTCTCTATACCGCTCTGATCCTGGGGATACTGGTGCTGCTGACGGCGGAGGAGGGGAAGCGGCCCGTTGTCCGGGGGGTGGCGGCGGGGCTGGCGCTGCGGTGGTGCAACGGAGTGCGGCCCATCGCGGCGGTGGTGATCATCGCTCTGGTGCTCTGGCGTGTGCTGCTCAAGCCGGAGGAGTGGCTGCTGGAAGAGAGCCGCCGGTACTGGCTGGGATTGCTGGCCGCCCTGCTGGCGGTCTATGCCCTCACCGGCCCGCTGTGGCAGGCTCACCTGACCCGGCGGATCGGGGAGGAGCCCTCCACCACGCCGGGCTACAGCATCCTGGTGGGGTTTAACCAGAACTCCGGCGGGGCCTGGAATCAGGAGGACAGCGATTTGCTCTTTTCCCTCAGCAATGCCCCTGGGGCCACCGCCCAGCAGGCCCAGGAGGGAGCCCTGGAGGCCGCCAAAGCGCGTATCACCTCCGGGGAAGTGGCTCTGCTCCCCCTGATGCGGGACAAATTGCGGGCCTTTCTGGGCTCCGACCACGCCTGCATGGGCTATGTGAACAGCGTGGTGCGGCATACCAAGCTGTTTGCCCTGGCCTGCAACGGGTTCTATTACGCCGCCCTGGTGGTGGCGGGGGCCGGACTGGTCCGGCTGTGGCGAAATCGGGCGCGCTCCGCTGTGGTTTTGCTGCCCCTGTATGGACTGGGGCTGACCTGCGCTCAGATGCTGGTGGAGGTGGCGGGGCGGTATCACTATTCTCTCATCCCCATGCTTTTGCTGCTGGGACAGGCGGCTTTTTTCCCGCCTGTCCCGACAGAGACAAAAATTTTTCAAAAAAACCGGGAAAGCCCTTGACAGGGAATGGGTTTTAGAGTATCATAATCAAGCGCCTGTTTGGGGCGCAGTCTGCGATGATGCGGGAGATTGCTCAGCAATGAGGTAACTTCCGCGGAGTATGTCCGAGCTAGAATCGGGCGGCTGAGGGATCTGTACACGGCGTATATCGCCATGTATGGGTAAAACCGGCCTGCTTGTGCCGGTTTTCTTCATGTCACGGAGTGATACGCACGGAAACGTGTACTGAAATCTCTCACCGTACGAAGCGAGGAAAGACACCGCGCTTTGGCCCCGTGGACCCGGCGAAAGCGCACCACTTCGTATGTTTAAGGAGGAACAAACACCATGGCAGCTCAGAAAGAAATGATCCGCATCCGTCTGAAGGCCTACGATCACCAGCTCATCGACCAGAGCGCCGAGAAGATCGTTGAGACCGCCAAGCGCACCGGCGCTTCCGTGTCCGGCCCCATCCCCCTGCCCACCAAGAAGGAAGTCGTCACCATCCTGCGCGCCGTCCATAAGTACAAGGACTCCCGCGAGCAGTTCGAGCGCCGCACCCACAAGCGCCTGATCGACATCCTCAAGCCCTCTCCCAAGACCGTCGAGGCCCTGATGAGCCTGGAGCTCCCCGCCGGTGTGGAGATTGAGATCAAGCTGTAAGAGACAGCCATCCATTCCTTTGTTTGTACCGCAGTCCGCCGCGTTTTGAGGCGGACGGGTCAAGTTGGCCGAGCAATACCAGCCCTATGGGTAACTCGCCCAACCAATAACCTTATTAAGGAGGAAAACACATGGAAAAGGCCATTATCGGCAAGAAGGTCGGCATGACGCAGATCTTCGACGAAGCCGGCAAGGTCATCCCGGTCACCGTCATCGAGGCGGGCCCCTGCACCGTGGTGCAGAAGAAGACCGAGGAGAAGGACGGCTACAACGCCGTTCAGCTGGGCTACGGCGACGTAGCCGACAAGAAGCTCACCAAGCCTGAGCTGGGTCACCTGAAGAAGGCTGGCGACGCCCGCAAGAAGACCCTGAAGGAGTTCAAGCTGGCCAACTGCGACGCCCTCAACGTGGGCGACGAGGTCAAGGTTGACGTGTTCGCCGAGGGCGACCGCGTGGACGTGACCGGCATCAGCAAGGGCCACGGCTATCAGGGCGTTATCAAGCGTCACGGCGCTCACCGCCTGAAGGAATCCCACGGTACCGGCCCTGTGCATCGTCACGCCGGCTCCATGGGCTCCAGCACCGATCCCTCCCGTATCTTCAAGGGTAAGATCGGCGCCGGCCAGATGGGTAACGAGCAGGTCACTGTTCTGAACCTGGACGTCATCAAGGTTGACTCCGAGCTGGGCATCATCGCTGTCCGCGGCGCCATCCCCGGCCCCAAGGGCGGTATCGTGTACCTGCGCAACTCCGTGATCAACGTCAAGGAGAAGGGCGCTGCCGCCAACGCCAGCGTCAACCCGCAGAAGGCTTCCGCCCGCGTCAATCCCCAGAAGGCTTCCGCCCGTAACAAGTAAGAAAGGAGAGAACTCAAATGCCTAAGGCAATTCTTGTGAACATGGCCGGCAACCAGGTCGGCGAAGTGGAGCTCTCCGAAGCTGTGTTCGGGATCGAGCCCAATCAGACCGTTGTCCACGAGGTGGTCAAGAACCACCTGGCCAACTGCCGTCAGGGCACCCAGTCCGCTCTGGCCCGCGCCGAGGTTTCCGGCGGCGGCATCAAGCCCTGGCGTCAGAAGGGCACCGGCCGCGCCCGTCAGGGTTCCACCCGCGCTCCCCAGTGGACTCACGGCGGTATCGTTTTTGCTCCCAAGCCCCGCGACTACAGCTATGTGCTGAACAAGAAGGTCAAGCGTCTGGCTCTCAAGTCCGCTCTGTCCGCCAAGGCCGCCTCCGGCGACATCGTGGTGGTGGACGGCCTGAACATGGACGCCATCAAGACCAAGACCATGCAGGGCTTCCTGAGCACCGTGGGCGCCAAGAAGGCCGTCATCGTCACCCCCGAGGTGAACGAGACCGTCATCAAGTCCGCCCGCAACATCCCCGGCGTGGTGACCACCACCGCCAAGATCCTCAGCGTGTACGACATCGTGAACGCTGGCAAGTTTATCGTTGACAAGGCGGCCCTGGCCGTCATCGAGGAGGTGTTTGCGTAATGGCTACCACCGCTTATGATATCATCAAGCGCCCCATCATCACCGAGCAGTCCATGGCCGAGACCGAGGCCAAGAAGTACACCTTCGAGGTGGCCAAGAGCGCGAACAAGATCGAGATCGCCAAGGCGGTCGAGGAGATCTTCGGCGTGAAGGTCGCCAAGGTCAACACCCTGAATATGCAGGGCAAGGCCAAGCGGACCGGCCGCTTCCCCGCCGGCCGCCGCGCCAACTGGAAGAAGGCTATGGTCACCCTGACCGAGGACTCCAAGACCATCGAGTTCTTCGAAGGCATGGTGTAAGGAGGATAAGGAACAATGGCTATCAAAACTTATAAGCCCACAACGCCCTCCCGCCGCCACATGACCGT
>DWXO01000044.1 GCA_019119165.1 Candidatus Flavonifractor intestinigallinarum
ATCATGCAGGAGACCGGCCTGAAGTCCCGGTCCGAGAAGCCCGGCCTGCTGGGCCGGGTGAGCGTGGCCCTCATGTCCGAGATCGACCAGAAGGAGGCCGAGGAGGCCGGCGCCTGCGCCGTCCGCTCCGCTGTGGAGGGCAAGACCGGCTTCATGGTGGGCTTTGAGACCACCCGGAACCCCTATTCCTCCAAGACCATCCTCATCCCCCTGGAGAAGGTGGCCAACGCCGAGAAGAAGTTCCCCCTGGAATGGATCGGCGAGGACGGCGCCAGCATCAAGCCCGAATTCAAGTCCTACTGCGAGCCCCTGCTGGGCGCTTACGACAGCCGGTTTATCTCCCTGCGGTAAGCCGCCATGCAGATCCTCTTTAACTTCCTGGTCTGTATCCTGGCAACTACCATCGGAGGCATCAGCGGGGTAGGAGGCGGCGTCATCATCAAGCCGGTGCTGGACGCCGTGTCCGGCCTGCCGGTGGCTACCATCAGCTTTCTGTCCGGCTGCACCGTGCTGGCCATGACTATCACCTCCATGCTCCGCAGCATTGGCGGCGAGGTCAAGGTGGAGCCCCGTCGGGGCACCCTGCTGGCCATTGGCGCCGCTGTGGGCGGTATCGTGGGCAAGCAGCTCTTCGACATCGTCAAGGACGCCGGCGGCTCCGCCGTCTCGGTGGCCCAGCAGGTGCTGATGATCCTCCTCACCCTGGGCGTGCTGGTCTACACCATGAACCGCCCCCGCATCCGCACTCTGGATGTGAAAAACGAGGCGGCCTGTGTGATCATCGGCCTGGCCCTGGGTGTGCTGTCCTCCTTCCTGGGCATCGGCGGCGGCCCCATCAACCTGGCGGTGCTCTACTACTTCTTTTCCATGGATTCCAAGACGGCGGCCCTCAACTCCCTGTATGTCATCCTCTTCTCCCAGGGAGCCAGCTTCCTCAACACCGTGATCGGTCAGAACGTGCCAGTCTTTGAGTGGCCCGTTCTCATCGCCATGGTGGTGGGCGGTGTGGTGGGCGGCACCATGGGCCGCAGCTTCAGCCGCCGTATGGACAACAAGGCCGTGGACAAGCTGTTCTTCTGGCTGCTGCTGGTGATCACCGGCATCAGCGTGTACAACCTGATCCGCTGCTTTGTGTGATTTCGCGTTCTTCTCCTCTTTTCCTCGGGACCCGCTCCGGCATTTCCGCCGGAGCGGGTCCTCTTTTTGTGTCCGGCGGATGGGGGTATTTGGATGCCCCCGCCGCCTTGACACAAAAGGAATGGGTGATATAATGGCAATTAAGTAGGAAATGTTTGAGAGCCGTATATGCCTATTTTTCTGGAGGAAAGTAAAAATGAGAATGATTCGGGTGCTGATTCTGCTGCTGGCCCTGGCTGTGGGCCTGTCCCTGGGCAGCACCGCCCTGGCCGCCGGGGACTGCTGCCGGACCTGTCCGGCGGGATTTTCCCAGGTGTCCGGCTGATCAGCGTCACAAAGCCCCCCTTTCACCGATAAACTGGTGAGAGGGGGGCTTTTCATGCAAGATACGGCGTTACAGGAACAGATCAGGACGGCGGACCGGTCCCTGTTTTTTCTCAGTATTCTGGTGGGGTCCATCTGCCTGTCCTGGCTGGCTCTGGACAAACAGCGGCGGGGACTGCGCTGCAACGGCCAGGCCCCCGACGTGACGGGACTGCGGCAAGTCAGCTCGGTGCTGGTGGTGCTGGCCCTGGGGTACTTCTTCTGCCTGGGGGTGAGGGGCAGGAAGGAGGGGGGCGAGATCAATTTCTGGGCCTCCCTGCTGGTGCTGCTGGCCGCCCTGCTGCGGCTGGGAGAGCTGCTGGAGCAGTAAAAAACGGGGGCGCTGCGGTTGTCGCAGCGCCCCCGCGTCGGTTCAGGGGTTGAGGCCGTCCGCCGGCATCTCTTTGACAAAGAAAGAGAAAACGCCGCTGGCTACCAGCCGGTTTTGATTATCGGTGAGGGTTACGTCATAGACCGCGATGGTACGGCCCAGTTTCTTGGGCTTGGCGGTGCAGTAGACCTTGTCGCCTTTGGCGGCGGCCAGAAACTGCATGGAGCTGTCCAGGGTGACACAGGTGTGGCCGGTGGTGAAGGCCGCCGTCCCCGCCACCGTGTCCGCCAGGGTGAAGAGGGCGCCGCCGTGGACGATACCCATGGGGTTGCGGGTGTCGGTGCAGATCTCCAGCTCCCCCTCCGCCTCACCATTGCCCGCCCGGGTGACCTTCACCCGGCTGCGGGGACCGAAGTAGGGACCGTTGTTTACCGCATTTAACAGTTCACTGTAGGAATCCATCCAGAATCTTCTCCTCCGCTTCCTGCTCGGTCAGACCCAGGGTCATCAGCTTCAGGATCTGGTCTCCGGCGATGCGCCCGATAGCGGCCTCGTGGATGAGCTGAGCGTCCACATGGTTGGCCACAATGGCGGGGATGGAGGAGATCTTGGCGTCACCCATGATGATGGAGTCGCACTGAACATGGCCGAAGCACTTGGTGTTGCCGGTCATTTTGGGGTAGAACACCTGGACCGAGTTGTCCTGAGCCACAGACCGGGAGATGACCCGGCCGGTGGCGTCCTCGCCGTCCAGAATGATTTCCATGTCGCTCTCGGCGGTCTGCTGACCGTGGGTGAGCAGCTTCTCGGTGATGATGGCCTCGGCGCCCTTGCCCACCACAATGCGGGTCTCCCGCTTGGTGGAGTCCACGCCCCGGATCTGGGTGGACTCCATGTTGATGGAGGCTCCCTCGTCCAGGTAGACGATGGTCTGGGGGTTCATGATCCGCTGGCCGGTGCCCTCGCCGTCGCCGTAATGGCGCTCCACATAGCGGACCTTGGAGTTCTTGCCGATGTGGAAGGTGTGGACGCCGTCGTGCTGGCTGGTCTCGCAGCCGGTGTTGTGGATGCCGCAGCCGGCCACGATGTCCACATCGCAGTCGTCGCCGATGAAAAAGTCGTTGTATACCATTTCGCTCAGGCCGGTCTGGCTGATGATAACGGGGATGTGGACCGACTCGTGCTGGGTGCCGCTTTTCACGGTGATGTTGATGCCTGACTTGCCCGGCTCCTCCTTGGTGGTGATCTCAATATTGGCGGTGTTGTTGCGGGAGTCCAGCTGTCCGTTGCGCCGGATGTTGTAGGCCCCCTGAGGGGTCTTTTCCAGGTCCGCGATCTCCTTGAGGAGCTTCCATTCCGCTTGATCCATCTTACTTCGCTCCTTCCGACAGATAACTGCAAGAGGTCCTGGTGTTGGCCAGGATCTGGGGGAAGATCTCATCCTTGGGGCCGTGGCGCTGCACCTTGCCGTCGGCGATCATGACGATCTCATCGGCCAGGTCGATGATGCGCTCCTGGTGGGAGATGACAATAAGGGTGGCCTCCCGCTTCTGGTGGATGAGCTTGAAGGTCTCGGTGAGCTTGGCGAAGGACCACAGGTCAATGCCGGCCTCCGGCTCGTCAAAGATCATCAGCCCGGTCTTGCGGGCCAGGATGGTGGCGATCTCAATGCGCTTGACCTCGCCGCCGGACAGGGAGGCGTCCACCTCACGGTCGATATAGTCCCCGGCGCACAGGCCCACCTTGGTCAGGTACTGGCAGCCCTCTTCCCGGGTCAGCTTCTCGCTGCCGGCGGCCAGGGCCAGCAGGTCCTTCACTTTCAGACCCTTGAAGCGGGGGGGCTGCTGAAAGCCGTAGCTGATGCCCAGCCGGGCCCGGCCGGTGATGTCCAGATCGGTGATATCGGTGTCGTTCCAGCGGATGGAGCCGCCGGTGGGTTTGACCAGGCCCATGATGGCCTTGGCAAGGGTGGTTTTGCCGCCGCCATTGGGGCCGGTGATGACCACAAACTGGTGGTCCTGAACGGAGAGGGAGACGTCGTTGAGGATGCCCAGCTCCTGGCCTTCCTCTCCCTCCACTTGATAGCTGAGATGACTGATCTCCAGCATAGTCTGTCTCTCCTTTGTAAATGGTTCATTCCATGAGCAATTATTTTATCACGAAAGGCAGGAAAATACAACCCTGAGCGGGGCAAATCTTGCCAGGACGGCATAGGATGGTGAGAATCCACACAGAATGGGGAGGCAATGTGTATGCAAGAGGAATTGCTGCCCGGCTGCGACCGGCAGGTTTTCGAGCGGGTCTGGAAGCGGGTCATGCCTAACGAGCGGGGGGACTGCCCCTTTGAGGTGGTGGAGGCGGCGGCCCGGCCGTCCCTGCCGGCGGTGGTGGTACAGGACACCCCGGCGGAGGAAGAGGAGGAGACCGTCACCTGTCTGGGGCCTTCCTCGGCGGTCCACGGCCCCCAGCTGCAACAGTACATCGACCAGGAGCTGGCCGCCCACCGGTGCTGCCAGGCGCTGGCCCGGCGGGTGCCGGGGGCCGGGGGCAGGATGCTCTCGGGCCTGGCCGCCGAACAGCGGCGGCGGGCCAAGCGGCTCAGCACCGCCTATTTTCTCATCTCCGGGGTGCGCTACTGGCCCGCCGACCGGGGAGGGGCTCCCTCGCCCCAGCCGGTGCAGGCCGCCCTGCGGGAGCAGTTCCAGGCCATGCAGCGCTATGCCGCCTGCTACCGGGCGGCGGCCGCCGGTACCGCCGACCCCTGCCTGGAGTCCCTCTTCCACGAGTCGGCCGACGAGGCGGAGGCCCACGCCTGGGTCATCCGGGGGGTGCTGGAGCAGATGTGACCCTCAGTCCCGGCGGAACACATGGATGCGGAAGGAGGCCTGTACCTCCAGCCCGTCCAGCGCCGCCAGCCGGGCGGCTCCCTCTCTGGGGGTTTTCCAGTAGTAGGGGGTCATCTGGAACAGGTGGGGCAGGTCCTCGCCCGCCACCTCCATGGTGGTGTCCACCGGCACCACGCTGACATAGGAGAAGCCCTCGTAGGGGATGTCCTGCTCCTGATTGGGGTAGGGCTTGTCGTAGAGCACCTGTTTGAGCTCCCACAGGTGGTTGGCGGCGGGAACCACATAGAGGAACAGGCCGCCGGGGCGGAGCACCCGGCGAAATTCCTCCAGGGCCAGGGGAGAGAAGCAGTTGAGCAGCAGGTCTATACTTCCATCCGCCACCGGCAGGTGGTAGGCCGAGGCCACGGCAAATTCCCCCTGGGGCACACACTTGGCCGCCAGCCGCACCGAGGGTTTGGACAGGTCGATGCCCGCCAGGGCTACCTGCCTGCCCGCCCCGGTGAGGGCAGCGTGGATACCCGCGGTGTAATAGCCCTCTCCGCAGCCTGAATCCAGCACCGACACCTGCCCGCCGGTGTGCTCCAGCGCCAGGGCACACAGGGCGTCCCGGAGGGGGGCGTAGTAGTCCCTGGACAGGAACTGGTTGCGGGCGGTCACCATGCCCTTGTCGTCTCCGGGGGATTTGGAGTGCTTCTGGTTGGCGGGGAGCAGGTGGACATAGCCCTCTTTGGCGATGTCAAAGCAGTGGCCGTTGGGGCAGGTATAGGAGCGCTCTTCCCGGCGCAGGGGAGAGGCGCAGTGGGGGCAGGTAAACAGGCTCAAAGGGGCCATCTCCTTCCAAAGTGTCTGAGGGTATCATACCAGTTTGGAGGACATAACACAAGGGCCGCGCCAATGGCGCGGCCCTTGTGAGTATTTTTGAGAGAGATTCTGCCTTTTGTAGTTTGTTTTTTTTTTCTTCTATGGTATACTGTACACTTGCGAAGATTTTCCCGGCCTGAGCCGGGGTGAACAAAAAAGGAGTACGACATGATCACTGTTTCCGACCTGACCCTGGCTTACAGCGGCCAGCCCCTCTTTTCCCATGTGGATTTACAGTTCACCAAGGGCAACTGCTACGGCATCATCGGCGCCAACGGAGCCGGTAAGTCCACCTTCCTGAAAATCCTCTCCGGCGATCTGGAACCCACCTCCGGCGAGGTGTCCATCCTGCCCAAGACCCGTATGTCCGTCCTCAAGCAGGACCAGAACGCCTACAACGCCTATTCCGTCATGGATACCGTCATCATGGGCAACAAGCGGCTGTATGACATCGGCAAGGAGAAGGACGCCCTCTACGAGAAGGAGGAAATGACCGAGGAGGACGGCATCCGTGCCTGCGAGCTGGAGGAGGAGTTTGCCGAGCTGGGCGGCTGGGAGGCCGAAAGCGACGCCAGCCGTATCCTCCAGGGTCTGGGTGTGGGCACCGAGTTCCACCAGACCTCCATGGAGACCCTGGACGCCCGCCTCAAGGTGAAGGTGCTGCTGGCTCAGGCCCTGTTCGGCAACCCGGACATCCTGCTGCTGGACGAGCCCACCAACAACCTGGACATCAACGCCGTCAACTGGCTGGAGGACTTCCTGCTGGACTTTGAGGGCACCGTGATCGTGGTCAGCCACGACCGCCACTTCCTCAACACCATCTGTACCCACATCGTGGACATCGACTACAACAAGATCAAGCTCTATGTGGGCAACTATGACTTCTGGTACGACGCCTCCCAGCTGATGCAGAACCTGATGAAGAACCAGAACAAGAAGAACGAGGAGAAGGCCCAGGAGCTCAAGGAGTTCATCTCCCGCTTCTCCGCCAACAAGTCCAAGTCCAAGCA
>DWXO01000045.1 GCA_019119165.1 Candidatus Flavonifractor intestinigallinarum
GGTCAAGTTGCCATACTTGTTTTGGGTGATAAAGATGAGCAGACTTCGGGCATTAAGAGAAGAAAAAGGATATACCCAAGTCAAAATGCAAATGCTGACGGGGATCGACCAGAGCGACTACTCCAAACTGGAGACAGGCAAGCGTTATTACACCTATGAACAGCTCAAGCGCATTGCCCTAGCATTGGATACCAGCATGGATTATCTGGCTGGTTTAACCGACGAGAAAAAGCCCTATCCCCGCAAGAAGGATTGACCTCCGACAGGGGCATATGAAACATGTCTCTCCTTAACAGGGCGGCAGCCGGAGCATCGTTGACCGCCGGACCGCAGATCAGATGTCAAAACGAAATTCAGTGGCAGAGAAGTACCAAACCTGATAGAGACCGATTGGAAAAAGGAATCCAAAACCATGGGTTTTGGCGGTTTTTCGGTTCACTTTTGGGCGTCCAAAAGTGAACCGCGGGGTACGGGGGCGCGTAGCCCCCGAGACGCCCGGGGTGTGGGGGCGGGCAGCCCCCACAAGGTCTGAACCGCGGGATTCGGGGGCGCGCAGCCCCCGATTCTTCCCTCGCCCCGGGGGGCGAAACTCCCCAATCCCTGGGGCATGGGGGCGGGCAGCCCCCACAAGCTCCTGCGCCGCCAGGGCTGAAGAAAGGCAGGGACAGATGATGGATCTCCCAGCGGCAATTTTGGATATCATTTTTCCTCCAAAGTGCGCCTTCTGCGGCGCGCTCCTGGGGGACGAGGAAAAAGAGGTCTGCGCCCGGTGCGCCAAGGCCCTGCCCTACCGGGGTCCTGGGGAGACGGTGCGGAGCGTGGACGGCTTCGACTGCGCTGTGACCTTCTACTACGCCGGGCCGGTGGTGGACGGGGTCCACGCTTTGAAGTTCCAGAACAAGCCCGGACGGGCGGCGGTGTTCGGCCGCCTCCTGGCCCAGACGGCGGCGGAGGAACTGGGCGGGCGGTTTGACGCGGTGACCTTCGTCCCCGTCAGCGCCCGGCGGAATTTCTCCCGGGGCTACGACCAGGCCCGGCTGCTTGCGGAGGCGGCGGGGAGGGTCTGGGGCGTAAAGGCGGAAAAAATCCTCCGAAAAGCCCGGAACAACCGCCCCCAGTCCACCGTCAAATCTCCAGAGGAGCGGCGGCGGAACGTGGAGGCCGCCTATTTGGTCCCCCGGCCCGAGCTGGCGGCGGGGCGGCGGTTCCTGCTGGTGGACGACGTGGTCACCACCGGCAGCACCCTGGCCGCCTGCGCCTGGACCCTGATGGATGCGGGGGCGGCGTCGGTGGTCTGTGCGGCCCTGGCGGGCGGACGGCCGCCCGAGGAGGACGGGACGTGACCTGGATTTGTCCAAAAGACGGCGGCAGGGGCCTGTTTTGCCTTAGAATTTGGACAAAAATGAGGAAAGAAAGTTATGGTAACTGCTTGCAAAATTTGGAATGGCCCGGTATAATGATTTTTTAGAGTACAAGCAAGCAATTTGCCTAAAATAGAGAATACGAGGTGGAAACTATGTGCGCGTTCGCGAAAGATATCGGTATCGACCTGGGTACCGCTTCCGTTCTGGTCTACGTCAAGGGCAAGGGCATCGTTCTCAACGAGCCATCCGTGGTGGCCATGGACAAGAATACCGGCAAGCTCCTGAAGGTGGGCGAGGAGGCCCGCCAGATGCTGGGCCGCACCCCCGGCAACATCGTCGCCATCCGCCCCCTGCGGGAGGGCGTCATCTCCGACTACGACATGACCGAGCGGATGCTCCGGGAGTTCATCCGCAAGGTGGCGGGCTTCATGATCTTCAAGCCCCGGGTCATCATCTGCGTCCCCTCCGGTATCACCGAGGTGGAGGAGCGGGCTGTGGTGGACGCGGGCATCCAGGCCGGCTGCCGCCGGGTGTACCTCATTGAGGAGCCTGTGGCCGCCGCCATCGGCGCGGGCATCGACATCACCAAGCCCGACGGCCACATGGTGGTGGATATCGGCGGCGGCACCGCCGACATCGCCGTCATCTCCCTCTCCGGCGTGGTGGAGTCCGCCTCCATCAAGGTGGCCGGAGACCAGTTCAACGAGGCCGTGGTCAAGTATATGCGCCGCAAGCACAACATTCTGGTGGGCGAGAGCACGGCGGAGAAGATGAAGATCGCCATCGGCTGCGTCTACCCCATGGAGGAGGAGATCACCATGGATGTGAAGGGCCGGTGCCTGCTGACGGGCCTGCCCAAGACCATCACCGTGTCCTCCTCTGAGATGCTGGAGGCCTTCGAGGAGCCCTCGGAGCGCATCCTGGAGAGCATCCACTCCGTGCTGGAGCGGACGCCCCCGGAGCTGGTGGCGGACGTATCCACCAACGGCATCGTCATGACCGGCGGCGGCAGCCTGATTCACGGCTTCGACAAGCTCATCTCCTCCCGCACCGGCATCGCCACCGTGGTGGCGGAGAACGCCATCGCCTGTGTGGCGGAGGGGACCGGCCGCAGCCTGGACATGATCACCGACATGCAGGAGGGCACCATCAACCTCTCCCGCCGCCGGCAGATCAACTGAGGTTTCCCGCGATTCAAAGTCAATTTATCTTGCAATTCGCGGGGAAATCTGATAGAATGAACGTTGCGTCGCGTAATTTCCCCTGAGCGTTTCCCCAGAATCCTTTCGGAGGTTCTTGATACAATGTCTAAAAAACCAATCAGTCAAAAGAGGGCCGAGCGGCAGCAGATGGAGAACCAGGCCCTGCACCGGGTCTTCAACGTCTTCCTTCTGGGCCTCGCCGCCGAGTGCTACCTCTTTATCGTACAGCGCTTCTACACCGCCAGCACCGTCTCCTCCCTGCTCCTGTGGGACCGGATCCTCCGCTGGGGCGTCTGGCTGGGCCTGGTCATGCTGGTCGCGGGGGTTGTTGTGGCCGTGGTCAAGCGGAACCAGGCCAAGCTCCGAACCGCCATGACCTGGGTGGCCGGGATCGGGGCCTTCCTGGCGGTCTCCGGCTGGGTCATCACCCGGTTCTTTGACCAGAACCGGGGCATTACCGCCATGTGCATCGCCGTCCCGGTGCTGACGCTGCTGGGGCTGGTGTACTTCCTGTTCCAGCACGAGTGCTTCGCCACTACCGTGATCCTGACCGGGTCCCTCTTCTCCGTTTGGGTCTGCGGCAACGGAGTGTCCGGTACGTGGCGGGTCCCGGTGATCGTGTGCGCCGTGCTGGTGGTCATCGCCCTGGTGGTGTTGGCCGGCCTGATCCGCCGGGTCCAGACCGAGGGCGGCAAGCTGGGCGGCCTGCGGGTGTTCACCCCCGAGTGCGACTACCGGGTGCTCTACGCCGCCTGCGCCGCGGGGGCCCTGTCCATTGTGGTAACCCTGCTGCTCCCCGCCGCGTCCTTCTACCTGCTGTGGGTGCTGGGCATCCTGCTTTTCGCCGCGCTGGTGTACTTCACCACCAAGCTGATGTAAGAGCGGCGTCGATCTGAAAAACGACGGAGGACGCGATCCAAGATCGCGTCCTCCGTTTTGTTCGCAAAAATGAGCCGTCCTGTTTCTCCCAACAGGGCGGCTCATTTTTCAGTCGCCGAAGCCGGTGCCGGCGTCCCGGGCGGTCTGGATCAGGGGGTGGTCCACCGGCAGGAACTTGGTCCGGCTGGCGGCCTCCTCCAGGGGAACGTGGACGATGTTCCCGCCCTGGATGCCCACCATGCAGCCGTACTTCTGCTCCATGATCATCCGGGCGGCGGCGGTGCCGAAGCGGGTGGCCAGGACCCGGTCGTAGGGGCAGGCGGGGCCGCCTCTCTGGTAGTGGCCGGGGACGGTGACCCGGGCCTCCTGACCGGTGATCTTCTCCAGCTCGTCGGCGATGCGGTAGGAGATGGTGGAGTAGGGGTTGGCGTCCTTCCGGCGGCGGCGCTCCTCCTCGGAGAGGACCTTGTCGTCCTTGGAGACGGCGCCCTCCGCCACCGCCACGATGGAGAAGGTCCGCCCCTTCTTTTTCCGCCGCTCGATGGTTTCCGCCACCTTCTCGATGTCGTAGGGGATCTCGGGGATCAGGATCACGTCGGCGCCGCCGGCGATGCCGGCGGTGAGGGTCAGCCACCCGGCGTCCCGGCCCATGACCTCCACCAGGAAGATCCGGCTGTGGGCCAGGGCGGTGGTGTGGATGTAGTCGATGACGTTGGTGGCGATGTCGGCGGCGGACTGGAAGCCGAAGGTCTCGTCGGTGCCGTAGATGTCGTTGTCGATGGTCTTGGGCAGGGTGATGACATTCATGCCGGCGTCGTGGAGGAGCTTGGCGCTCTTCTGGGTGCCGTTGCCCCCCAGCACCACCAGGCAGTCCAGGTTCAGACGGTTGTAGGTGTCCAGCATGGCGGGCATCACGTCCTTGCCCTCCTTGTCCACGATGGCCTTGCCGGGGATGAAGGGCTGGCGGGAGGTGCCCAGGATGGTGCCGCCCTGGGCGATGATGCCGGAGAAGTCCTTGGGCTCCATGAACTTGTAGTCGTTCTCGATGAGCCCCCGGTAGCCGTCGTACATGCCGAAGATCTCGATGTTGTCCACATATTGGAACAGGGCCTTGCCCACGCCCCGGATGGCGGCGTTCAATCCCTGGCAGTCGCCGCCGCTGGTCACCAGGCCGACCCGTGTCTTTCTCTTCATGAAAAGGTCCTCCTTTGCGGGAAGAAATTAAAACTTTACCTTTTACACTATATTGCAAATCATGTAAAAAATCAATCCTCATTTTGCGAAGCCTCCAAACACGCCGTTGCCTTTTTTCGGGCATATGGTACAATGTATCTGCATTTTGCCGGAGTCCCGGCCTACGGAGGGATGGAGATTGGAAAGCTTTTTGGTGGCCCTGGGGGTCGTGTTCCCCATGCTGGTGATGATGGCCTCGGGGGTCATTCTGCGGAAGACGGGGATGGCGGACCGGCCCCTGGTGCGTCGGGTGGACGCCATCAACTTCCACCTGTTCCTGCCCTGTCTGCTCTTTTACAACATCTACAACGTGGATCTGGCCCAGGATTTCAGTGTGGAGGTCCTGGTCTTCGCGGCGGCGGGGCTGGTCCTGTCCCTGGCCCTGTCCCTGCTGATCGTCCCCCGGCTCGTCCACCGGCGTGACCAGGTGGGCGTCGTCGTCCAGGCTATCGTCAGGAGCAACTTCGTCATGTTCGGCCTGGCGGTCACCGAGTACATCTACGGCGAGGGCAACGCCGGCGTGGCGGCCCTGCTGTCGGCGGTGGTGGTGCCGGCCATGAACGTCATCGCCGTGCTGCTGCTGGAGTACTGGCGGCCGGAGGGGAGCGGCCGGGTCAGCGGGAAAAAGCTGGCCTGCGGCATCGTGACAAACCCCCTCATCATCGCCAGCGCCCTGGCCCTGGTCCTCCTGTTCCTGGACGTCCGCCTGCCGGCGATGGTGGTGGACGTGGTGGCCACCATGTCCCGGGTGGCCACGCCCCTGGCCTTCACCATGCTGGGGGCCACCCTGTCCCTGGAGGGCCTCCACCGCAACCGGAGGGTGCTGGTCTGGACCTGCCTGGCCCGGATGGTCCTCCTCCCCGCCGTGGCCCTGACGGCGGCGGTGGCCCTGGGCTTCCGGGAGGTGGAGCTGACGGCCCTGATGGTGTTCTTTGCCGCCCCCACGGCGGTGTCCTCCTTCACCATGGCCCAGCAGATGGGCTCCGACGGGGAGCTGGCGGCCCAGTTGGTGGCTCTCACCAGCGGCCTGTCCCTGGGGACCATCTTCCTCATCACCTTCCTCTTCCGGTCCATGGGCCTGCTGTAGGGAGGGGCCTCCCGTCAAAATCGCGGCCTCCCCTCCCCCGCCGCTCCCTCTTTCTGGCGGAATGGGAGAAAAGATGCGGTTTTCCTGGATTTATCGGGGCTTGTCTTGACAAAATCAGGGGAACTACATATAATTTTATGCGGATACCAGCGGACGCCGTCCCCCTTCTCTTCCCCCCTGGCCATCGGGCCCCGGGAGGCCGTCGGGCCGCCCGTGCACGGGGACAGCCCGTCCGCAATTTGAAAGGAGATTGATTCCCATGAAGCAGATGCTTGAGATCGTTGACGTTGTCGGCCGCGAGATACTGGACAGCCGGGGCAACCCCACCGTTGAGGTGGAGGTCTATCTGGACGACGGCACCATGGGCCGCGCCGCCGTGCCCTCCGGCGCTTCCACCGGTATTTACGAGGCCTGCGAGCTGCGGGACGGCGACAAGGGCCGCTACAACGGCAAGGGCGTGGAGACCGCGGTGAGCAACGTCAACGGCGAGATCGCCGAGTGCCTGGTGGGCATGAACGTTCTGGACCAGGTGGCCATCGACAAGGCCCTCATCTCCCTGGACGGCACCCCCAACAAGGGCCGCCTGGGCGCCAACGCCATCCTGGGCGCCTCCCTGGCCTGCGCCAAGGCCGCCGCTGAGAGCCTGGGCACCAGCCTGTACAACTATATCGGCGGCGTCAACGCCAAGCAGCTCCCCGTGCCCATGATGAACATCCTCAACGGCGGCGCCCACGCCACCAACAACGTGGAGATCCAGGAGTTCATGATCATGCCTGTCTCCGCCCCCTCCTTCCGCGAGGCCCTGCGCCGCTGCGCCGAGGTCTTCCACACCCTGAAGGCCGTCCTGAAGGAGAACGGCACCCCCGCCGCCGGCGTGGGCGACGAGGGCGGCTACGCCCCCAACCTGGCCAAGGATGAGGACGCCCTGAAGGTCATCGTCCAGGCCATCGAGAAGGCCGGCTACAAGCCCGGCGAGGACTTCAAGATCGCCATCGACGCCGCCTCCTCCGAGTGGTGGAACGAGGACGAGCAGTGCTATATCCAGCCCAAGTCCGGCACCAAGCTCAGCCGCCAGGATCTGGTGGATATGTGGAAGCGCTTCGCCGACACCTATCCCATCATCTCCCTGGAGGACGGCATGGCTGAGACCGACTGGGAGGGCTGGGCCATGCTGACCCAGGCCATCGGCGACCGCGTCCAGCTGGTGGGCGACGACCTGTTCGTCACCAACGTGGAGCGTTTGGCCACCGGCATTGAGAAGGGCGTGGCCAACGCCATCCTTATCAAGGTCAACCAGATCGGCACCCTGACCGAGACCCTGGACGCCATCCAGATGGCCAACCGGGCCGGCTACACCGCCATCGTGTCTCACCGCTCCGGCGAGACCGAGGACGCCACCATTGCCGACATCTCCGTGGCCCTCAACGCCGGCCAGATCAAGACCGGCGCCCCCAGCCGCACCGACCGCGTGGCCAAGTACAACCAGCTGCTGCGCATCGAGGAGGAGCTGGGCGACATCGCCGAGTACCCCGGCATGAAGGCTTTCTTCAACCTGAAGTAATCTACCCA
>DWXO01000046.1 GCA_019119165.1 Candidatus Flavonifractor intestinigallinarum
GGAGCTCCTCCGGCAGAGCCCGGTAGAGCAGCACCGCCGCGTCCTCCCGGGAGATGCCCGCCCCCAGCCGGTCGGCGCCCACGGCCAGGCCGTCCTCCGACCGGAGGATACCGGCGGAGGCCGCCGCCAGATAGCCCGCCTCATCCCAGGCCGCCCCCTGGTCCAGGGCGCTCTGATAGTCGTCGGGGGCAAAGGTCCGGGTGACCAGGGCCAGGAACTGGCCCCAGCTCATGGTGAGGGCGGGGGCCAGCTGATCGTTTCCCACCCCCTGGAGGATGCCCAGACCCACCGCCCGGGTCATCTCCCCATAGGCCCAGTGGTTCTCGTCCAGATCGGCGTACTCCGCCGCCCGGGCGGGCAGGGCGGACAGGGTCATGACCCCGGCCAGAGCCAGGGCGCTCAGCTTGACACAGTGTTTGCGTGCGTTCATCATACGACTTCCTTTCTCTCTCCATCCGCGGAAACGGATTGTGGTGTTCTCTTGTCAGTGTCGCCAAACGATGGGATGGTTTTATCTTTGGCGGATTTTTTTAAAAAAGGTCGATTGCTGTCGCAGACAAACATATCCTAGCGCATTTGGACGAAAAATACAATGGCGCCAAAAGGGGACTTTACAAAAACTAAAATGTGCAGTATAATCTAACAACCGACACTGACGCGAAAGGGGTAACAGCCTGACGGGAAAGGGTCGCCGGACAGAACGAACGTATGCTGTGGCGCACCCTTTTTGGGTGCGCCATTTGTCATTTTTTGCAAGGAGGAAATTGCTATGGAAGAGACCCGCGTGGCCCTGCTGGGCGTGGTGGTGGAGAACCCCGACTCCGTGGAGGAGCTCAACGCCCTGCTCCATGAATACAAGGACTATATCATCGGCCGGATGGGCATCCCCTACCGGGAGCGGAAGGTAAACATTATTTCCATCGTGCTGGACGCCCCGGCCGACGCCATCAGCGCCCTGTCCGGCAAGGCCGGGATGCTGCCTGGGGTGAGCTGCAAGGCGGTGTACTCCAAGCTGCCCGATGCGTGAGCTGCTGGATAAGCTGTGCGGTCACCGGCGGCTGGACCGGGACGAGTGGCGGACCCTGCTGGAGGGCCGGCACAGCCTGGATCAGAAGGACCTCTTCGCCCGGGCATCGGCGGAGCGCCGCCGGTGGTACGGGGACCAAATCTACGTCCGGGGCCTGATTGAGTGTAGTAATATCTGCAAAAATAACTGCCTGTATTGCGGTATCCGGCGGGACAACCGCCATGTGGCCCGCTACCGGCTGGACCGGGACACCATCCTGGCCTGCTGTGAGAAGGGCTACGGCTGGGGCTTCCGCACCTTCGTGCTCCAGGGGGGCGAGGACCCGGGGCTTACCCCCGGCTGGGTGGCGGAGACGGTGGCGGCCATCAAGGCCCGCTTCCCGGACTGCGCCGTGACCCTCTCTCTGGGGGAGTTTGACCAGGAGGTGTACCAGCTTTGGTTTGACGCCGGAGCCGACCGGTATCTCCTTCGCCACGAGACGGCGGACGCCGTTCACTACGGCAAACTCCATCCCCCGGAGCTGACCCTGGCCCACCGGATGGACTGCCTGCACACCTTGAAGGACATCGGCTACCAGGTGGGAGCCGGGTTTATGGTGGGCTCCCCGGGCCAGACGGCGGACACCCTGGCGGAGGACTTCTGCTTCCTCCAGGACTTCCAGCCCCACATGGTGGGCCTGGGCCCCTTTATCCCACAGAAGGACACCCCCTTTGCCGGAGAGAGGGCGGGTACCCTGGAGGACACCCTGATTTTGCTCTCCCTGGTGCGGCTCACCCTGCCCCGTGTGCTGCTGCCCGCCACCACCGCCCTGGGCACCATCCATCCCCAGGGGAGGGAGCTGGGCATCCTGGCGGGGGCCAACGTGGTAATGCCCAATCTGTCGCCCCCCGACACCCGGGAGAAATACACCCTTTACGACAACAAACTCTGCACGGGCGACGAGGCCGCCGAGCACCTGGCGGGCCTGCGGAAACGCCTGGCCGCCATCGGCTGCACCGTGGCCATCCACCGTGGAGACTTTCCTGATTAGAAAGAGAAAAAACTGACGGGGAAGGGTTTGCCCTGACCCAAAAGAAAGGAAGTAATCCCCATGTACGATCCCAAATCCAGAAAAGCAGAGGACTTCATCAACCACCAGGAGATCCTGGACTCCCTGGCCTACGCCGACGCCCACAAGAACGACGCGGCCGTCATTGACGCCATCCTGGAGAAGGCCAGGCTCCGCAAGGGCCTGACCCACCGGGAGGCCTCCGTGCTGCTGGCCTGCGAGCTGGAGGACAAGAACCAGGAGATCTATGAGCTGGCCCGCCAGATCAAGAAGGACTTTTACGGGGACCGCATTGTCATGTTTGCCCCCCTGTATCTGTCCAACTACTGCGTCAACGGCTGCCTCTACTGTCCCTACCACGCCAAGAACAAGCACATCCCCCGCAAGAAGCTGACCCAGGAGGAGATCCGGGCCGAGGTCATCGCCCTCCAGGACATGGGCCACAAGCGGCTGGCGCTGGAGGCGGGCGAGGACCCGGTGAACAATCCTCTGGAGTACATTCTGGAGTCCATCAAGACCATCTACTCCATCAAGCACAAGAACGGCGCCATCCGCCGGGTGAACGTGAACATCGCCGCCACCACGGTGGAGGACTACCGCAAGCTGAAGGAGGCCGGGATCGGCACCTACATCCTGTTCCAGGAGACCTACCACAAGGAGAGCTATGAGAAGCTCCATCCCACCGGACCCAAGAGCAACTACGCCTATCACACCGAGGCCCATGACCGGGCCATGGAGGGCGGCATTGACGACGTGGGCCTGGGGGTGCTCTTCGGCCTGGAGCTGTACCGCTACGAGTTTGCCGGTCTGCTGATGCACGCCGAGCATCTGGAGGCGGTGTTCGGGGTGGGCCCCCACACCATCAGCGTGCCCCGGGTGTGCCCCGCTGACGACATCGACCCCGGCGCCTTTGACAACGGCATCTCCGACGAGATCTTTGAGAAGATCGTGGCCTGTATCCGGGTGGCGGTGCCCTATACCGGCATGATCATCTCCACCCGTGAGTCCCAGAAGGTGCGCCAGCGGGTGCTGGAGCTGGGCATCTCCCAGATCTCCGGCGGGTCCCGCACCAGCGTGGGCGGCTATGTGGAGAAGGAGCCGGAGGAGGAGTCCTCCGCTCAGTTCGATGTGTCCGACACCCGTACCCTGGACGAGGTGGTGCGCTGGCTGATGGAGCGGGGCTATGTGCCCTCCTTCTGTACCGCCTGCTACCGGGAGGGGAGAACCGGCGACCGGTTCATGTCCCTGTGCAAGGCGGGCCAGATCCAGAACTGCTGCCTGCCCAACGCCCTCATGACCTTGAAGGAGTATCTGGAGGACTACGCCGCCCCCGAGACCAAGGCGGTGGGCGAAAAGGTCATCGCCCAGCAGCAGGCCTACATAACCAACCCCAAGGTGAAGGAGATCGTGGCCGACCGGCTGGTGAAGATCGCCCAGGGCGAGCGGGATTTCCGGTTCTGAGGAGGGATACCCATGAGCCTCAATGCCACTCCCGCCGGCGAGCGGGTCCACATCGCCTTTTTCGGCCGGCGCAACGCCGGTAAGTCCAGCCTGGTCAATGCCTTCACCGGCCAGGATCTGGCCATCGTGTCCGACGTGAAGGGCACCACCACCGACCCGGTGTACAAGGCCATGGAGCTGCTGCCCCTGGGCCCGGTGCAGATCATCGACACCCCCGGCATTGATGACGAGGGAGCCCTGGGGGAACTGCGGGTGAAAAAGACCCGGCAGGTCCTGAACAAAACCGACCTTGCCATTCTGGTGGCCGACGCCACCCAGCCCCTGGGCAAGGCGGAGGAGGAGCTGCTTGCCCTCATTCAGGACAAGGGCATCCCCTATCTGCTGGCCTGGAACAAGGCCGACCTGCTGGACAGCGTGCCCGAGGAGGGGGAGAATACCCTGTGGGTGAGCGCCCTCACCGGGCTTCACATTCACGAATTGAAGGAGAAGGCCGCCCGGCTGGCGGGGCAGGAGGGCCCCAAGCGCCCCCTGATTGCCGATCTCTTGCAGCCCGGCGACACGGTGGTGCTGGTGGTGCCCATCGACAAGGCGGCCCCCAAGGGCCGGTTGATCCTGCCCCAGCAGCAGACCATCCGGGACGTGCTGGAGGCGGGGGCCTCCGCCCTGGTGTGCCGGAACACCGAGCTGGCCCGCACCCTGGCGGGCCTGCCCAAGCCGCCCCGTCTGGTGGTCACCGACAGCCAGGCCTTTGCCGAAGTGGCCAAGATCGTGCCCCGTGAGGTGCCCCTCACCTCCTTCTCCATCCTCATGGCCCGGTACAAGGGCGACCTGGCCCTCACGGTGGAGGGGGCCCGGGCGGTACGGGAGCTGAAAACCGGGGACAAGGTGCTCATTGCCGAGGGCTGCACCCACCACCGCCAGTGCGAGGACATCGGCACCGTGAAGCTGCCCCGCTGGATTCATGAGGCCACCGGGGTGGAGCCGGACTACACCTTCTGTTCCGGCCGGGAGTACCCGGAGGACTTGACGCCCTACAAGCTGGTGATCCACTGCGGAGGCTGCACCCTGGGGGAGCGGGAGATGAAGTACCGTCAGCGCACCGCCGCCGATCAGGGCATCCCCATCACCAACTACGGCATCCTGATCGCCTCCCTCAACGGCATTTTGGAGCGCACCTTGGAGCCCTTCCCGGAATTTTAAGCATGAAAAAAGGACCGCTGCACCGCAGCGGTCCTTTTTGTGTGAATTAGTTTTGATAGATCTCCTTGGCGTACCGGACGGTGGCCATGGCGTCCTTGGCGTAGCAGTCCGCCCCGATCTGGTCGGCATAGGCGGGGGTGAGTACCGCGCCGCCCACCACGATCTTTACCTGGGGGCAGGTTTCCCGCAGCCGGCGGATGGTCTCCTCCATGCTCACCACGGTGGTGGTCATCAGGGCGCTGAGCCCCACCAGGCGCACACCGGGCTGTCCGGCGGCCTCCACGATGCGCTCCGGGGCCACGTCCCGGCCCAGGTCGATAACGGTGAAGCTGTAGTTTTCCAGCAGAACCTTGACGATGTTCTTGCCGATGTCGTGGATGTCCCCCTTGACGGTAGCCAGTACCACAGCGCCCTGGCTGGGCCGGTCCTCGCCGGACATGGCGTTTTGCACCACCTCAAAGGCGGCTTTGGCGGCCTCGGCGCTCATCAGCAGCTGGGGCAGGAAGAGGGTGCCCTTCTCAAAGCCCTGACCCACTTGGTCCAGGGCGGGAATGAGCACGCTGTCTACAATGTCCAGGGGGGCCTTGCCGCCGTCCAGAGCGGCCTGGGCGGCCTGAGCCGCCCCCTCCTTGCTGCCCCGCAGGACGCAGTCGGTGAGGGAGGGGCCGTCCCCGGCGGCCACCGGGGCGGCGGGGGCTTCCTGTCTGCCGTAGGCGGCGATGTAGCGGCCGCACTGGGGGTCAAGACCCATCAGGGCCTGATAGCCCCGCCAGGCCCCCATCATGGCGGCGTTGTTGGGGTTGAGGATGGCGCAGTCCAGCCCCTGCTGGAGGGCCATGGTGAAGAAGGCGGTGTTCACCAGCTCCCGCTTGGGGAGGCCGAAAGACACGTTGGACACGCCCAGGATGGTGGACACCCCCAGCTCCTTCTTAATGCGGCCCACCGCCTCCAGGGTGACTTTGGCGGCCTCCGGCTCGGAGGAGATGGTGAGGGTCAGGGGATCGATGACGATCTCCTTTTTGGGGATGCCGTACTGGGCGGCGGTGTCGCAGATCTTTTTGGCGATGGCCAGCCGGCCCTCCGCCGTGGGAGGGATGCCGTTCTCGTCCAGGGCCAGACCCACCACCACGCCGCCGTACTTTTTCACCAGAGGGAAGAGGGCGGCCATACTCTCGGCCTTGCCGGACACCGAGTTGAGCATGGGCTTGCCGTTGTAGCGGCGCATGGCCCGCTCCATGGCCTCCGGGTCGGAGGTGTCCAGCTGGAGAGGGAGAGGGAGGACAGCCTGGAGGGACTCCATCACCTCCACCAGCAGGGCGGGCTCATCGATCTCGGGCAGGCCCACGTTCACGTCCAGCACCTGGGCCCCCGCCTCCTCCTGGGCAAAGGCCTCGTTGAGGAGGTACTCAATGTTGTGGTCCCGCAGGGCCTGCTGGAATTTCTTCTTGCCGGTGGGGTTGATGCGCTCTCCGATGACCACCGGGGCGGGGCCGATCTCCACCGCCTGGGCGTAGGAGGACACCAGGGTGCGGCCGCGGTCTACGGCGGGGGTAAAGGGCTTGTCCCGGCACACCTCCACCGCGGCCTTGATGTGGTCGGGAGTGGTGCCGCAGCAGCCGCCCAGCACCTGGACGCCCAGGTCGGCGATGGCTCCCATGTGGACGGCAAACTCCGCCGGGCCCACGTCAAAGACGGTGCAGCCGTCGCAGGCGTGGGGCAGACCGGCGTTGGGGTTGACGATCAGGGGCACCGAGGCGTATTCCGCCAGCTGCTTCACGATGGGCATCATCTGGGCGGGGCCCAGGCCGCAGTTGACGCCCAGGGCGTCCACGCCAAGGCCCTCCAGCAGGGCCACGGTGGAGGCGGGAGTGCCGCCGGTGAGCAGCTTGCCGTTCTCACCGTACACGGTGGTCACCACCACCGGCAGGTCGCAGTTCTCCTTGGCGGCCAGCACGGCGGCCTTGGCCTCGTAGGAGTCGCTCATGGTCTCGATGAGCATCAGGTCGGCCCCGGCGGCGGCCCCTGCCCGTACCACCTGGGCGTACAGGGCCACCGCGTCCTCAAAGTCCAGGTCGCCCATGGGCTTTAAGAGCTTGCCGGTGGGGCCCATGTCCAGGGCCACGAACACGTCGGGCCGGGGGTCGGCGTCTCTGGCCTCGCAGGCCAGACGCACACCGGCGGTCACCAGCTCCTCCAGATCAAACGGACCGCCGGCGGGGAACTTCAGGGCGTTGGCCCCGAAGGTATTGGTACACAGGATGTTGCTCCCCGCCTTGAGATAGGCCTGGTGGAGGTTGGAAATGCGGTCGGGATGGAGCAGGTTCCAGGTCTCGGGCAGCTCGCCGCCCTTCAGACCCTGGGCCTGGAGCAGGGTGCCGGTGCCGCCGTCAAAAAACAGGCGCTGGCTGTGCAGCGCGTCGATGAATTTCATTTGGCATCTCTCCTGAACGTGCAATTTACCTTGGAACAGGTGGCGCAGCCCCCGGCGTGGCATTTGCCCGGGGTCTTGGCCAGACCGATCACCGCCGTCACCGACTTGATGGGGGCCAGCAGGCAGGTGTCGGTGGCGGTGAGGCCGATCTTCCGGGGGCCATCCAGCCGCCGCAGCAGCTCGGGCTGGGCGGTGAGGGGGAAGTCCCCATAGCCGGGGCTGAACCGGGGCCGCAGGTACCAGCCGGAGTAGCGCCGGGCCAGCTGGTCGCAGGCGTCGTCGCACACCGCCTCGATGAGGGCGGCGGCTACCGCCTGGTCCATGGCGGCCCGGGTCACCTGGCCCGCCGCAGAGCGGGCGATAAGCCGGTCCACCCCCACTCCCAGGGTGGCCCCGAAGAGGAGGGCGGCGGTGCAGCCCTCCAGGTGGGCCCGCAGCTTTTCGCTGTTGATGGACCAGTCTCCCAACTCCACCCCGCCGGGGCGGAGGGTGAGGGGGACCTCCACAGAAGTCCACCGGGGGTCGGCGGCCCCCTCCACCGCCTGGATGCGTTCTTCCAGCAGGGCGGCGGTGGCCTCGTCGGGCTGTGCGCCCCGGTAGCCCAGGTAGCGCAGGGCCTCGGACCGGGGGGTATGGATCATTTCAGGACCTCCGACAGGCTGGACTGGATGGAGGCGGCGATCTCCGGCTTGTTCATGGAGTAGATGTGGATGTGCTCCACGCCGTTGGCGATGAGGTCGATGATCTGCTCGGCGGCGTAGGCCACACCGGCCTGGCGCATGGCGGCGGGATTGTCCCCGAACCGGTCCACAATGGCCTTGAACCGCTCGGGCAGGTAGGTGCCGGACAGCTTGCAGATGCGGGCGATCTGCTTACCGTTGGTCACCGGCATGATACCCGCCACCACCGGCACGGTGATGCCCTTCTCCCGGATGCGGTAGAGGAAGTTGTAGAGGATGTTGTTGTCAAAGAACATCTGGGTGGTAAGGAACTGGCAGCCCGCCTCCACCTTGGCTTTCAGGTGGTCGATGTCGGCATTCTTGGTGGGGGACTCGGGGTGTCCCTCGGGATAGCAGGCCCCGCCGATGCAGAAGTCGCCGTGGGCCTTGATGTCCTTCACCAGCTGGGCGGCGTACTGGTAGTCGTGGGCGGGAGTGCCCCCCTCGGGGATGTCGCCCCGGAGGGCCAGCACGTTCTGGATGCCCTTCTCTTTCAGGTGTTCCAGCACCTGGGCCACATGGTCCCGGGTGGAGGAGGCGCAGGTCAAATGGGCCAGCACGTCCACGCCATACTGCTGCTGGATGCCGGTGGCAATGCCCACGGTGTAGTCGCTGGTGCCGCCTCCGGCGCCGTAGGTGACGCTCATAAAGTCGGGCCGCAGGGCGGCGATCTCCTGGGTGGCCTTGGCCACCGAGTCATAGGTGTCGCTGGTCTTGGGGGGGAAAACCTCAAAGGACAGCGTGGGGCGGTCCTGGTTTAAAATGTCAATAATCTTCATGGAAGCAGCTCCTTCGCTTGGGGAATTGGGAAACATTATACCACAGATGGAGGAAAAATCCTATCGCTTACCAAAAAGAAAGGGTCAGCTGTTTGACAGCTGACCCTCTTGCGCGTGTTACTTCTGTTCGGCCTCCCGCTCCCGGTCGGCCATGGCCTTGGCGATCTCCTGGAATTTGGCGGCGATGTAGCCGTAGTTCTCCCGCTTGTGGGGGAGGGTGCAGTTGCTGCAATCCTTGATGCCGCTGTCCAGGTACTTGAAGTTGCCGCCGCAGTCCCGGCCCAGCATATACAGCGGGCAGTAGCAGAACAGGCAGTTGAAATCCTGGCCCTCGGGGACCTTGTGGCAGGGATAGTACTCGCACTCCTTGTTGGTGTAGAAGGAGAAATGCTTGCCTTCCCAATAGGGTTTGTTCTCTTCCATGACCGCGCCCCTTTCCGTATGATTTTGTCCTTTCATGATACACGGAGGGGATGGGGTCTGTCAAGGAACTTAGGCCTTGCCCGCCGCCTTCAGGCCTGCCAGCACCCGGCCGGGGGTCAGTGGGAACTCGTGGAAGCGCACGCCGGTGGCGTCGGCCACCGCGTTGCCGATGGCTGCCAGGGTGGGGTTGACGCCGCACTCGCCGATGCCGATGATGCCGAACACACCGGAGGGGTCCGGATTCTCCACCAGGATGGACTCGATCTCCGGCCGGTCGTCGGCGGTGGGCAGCATATAGGAGTGGAAGCCCTTGTTGTAGAAGCCCTTGCCCTCCACATAGGTCATCTCCTCCCGGACGGCGTAGCCCACGCCCTGGAGAACGCCGCCCTCGATCTGGCCCCGGCACAGGGGCGGGTTGACCGCCTTGCCCACGTCGTGGGCGGCGGCCACCTTGATGACCTTTACCATGCCGGTCTCCATGTCCACCTCCACCTCGGCGGCCTGGGCATAGAAGGGGAGACAGTTGGGGGGCACCTGGCAGGAGGAGGCCAGGAACTGCTTGCCCTCCAGGTGGGCCTGGGAGGCCATGTCGGCCAGGGTGGCCACCTGCTTGCCGTCGCAGGTGATAATGCCGTCGGTCATATCCAGGTTTTCCGGATCGATGCCCAGCTTGGGCCCCACCCAGTCAAAAATGTCCTTCCGCAGCTTTTTACCGGCGTCGGCCATGACATAGCTGACGGTATACAGGGTGCGGGTGGCGTGGGAGCCGATGTCGAAGGGGGCGGCGTCGGTGTCGCCGAACTTCATGACAGCGTCCTTGTAGGGTACCCCGATGAGGTCGGCGGCCACCTGGAGACAGGCGGTGGTGGAGCCGGGGCCGATCTCCGGGATGGAGGAGTTGACAAAGAGGGTGCCGTCCCGCTCGATGCGGAGAATGACGGTGTTGTAGTCCACGCAGAAGGGGGCGGCGTTGCTGACGTGGGTACCGGCGGAGATGCCTACGCCCCGGCGGATGCGGCCGGTCTGCTCACCGGCCTTGCCGTGCTTGTCATACCAGCCGATGGCGGCGGCGGCCTTGTCCAGGCACTCGTTGGTGCCGCAGGAGCCCGGCGGGAAGGGGAACCAGTTCTTGGTATCCTCCCGGGTGGAGTTCTTCTTCCGCAGCTCGATGGGGTCCATGCCCAGCTTTTCAGCCATCAGCTCAATGGCGGGCTCCACCACCGCGTTGCCCTGGGGGGTGCCGAAGCCGCGCATGGCGCCGGCGGTCATCTGGTTGGTGTAGACCGGCCAGCCGGTGTAGCGGAAGTTGGGAATGGCGTAGGCACCGGCGGTGCCGCAGGCGCCGCACACGCCCACCAGGTCGGTGCCGAAGGTGGCATAGGCGCCGGTGTTCAGCCAGGCCTGGGTGTCGATGGCCACAAAGGTGCCGTCGGCCTTGGCCCCCAGCTTGCACTTGAGGTAGCCGCCGTGGCGGGAGTCGGAACAGGTAAAGTCCTCCTCACGGGTGTAGATCAGCTTGACGGGGCGGAAGCACTGCATGGACAGAGCCGCCGCCAGAATCTCCGCCTTGCCGGACAGGCCGATGCGCACGCCGAAGCCGCCGCCCACATAGGGGGCGTTCTTCACGGTGACCTTGCTCACCGGAAGGTCCAGGGCCTCGGCCAGGATCATCTTGGTGGGGTAGAGGGACTGGGTGGTGCAGATGACCTCCAGCCGTCCGTCAGGGCTGTAGGTGGCCACCGCGCCGTGGGGCTCCATCTGGGCCTGCTTCACCCGGGGCAGGGTCACGTCGTACTCCACCACCGCGTCGCACTGGTCGAAGGCGGGAGTGGGATCGCCGCCAAACTCCAGCACGATAGGCCCGCCGCAGATGTTATGAAAATCGGGGTTGGCAAACTTGGGCTGTACCTCGGGGGACTCGGGCTTGACGGCCTCCAGGGGGTCGTAGACGGCGGGCAGCTCCTGCCACTCCACCTTAATGAGTTTTACCGCCTGCTCGGCAATGGCCTCGGTGTCGGCGGCCACAGCGGCCACCTCGTCGCCGATGTACTTGGGCTCGTCGGTGAAGATGGTCTGATCCAGCACCGGCTTGTGGGGCAGGGGGGTGATGAACATGGGGGCCGCCCCGTTCCACACCTTGTTGGTGGTGTTCTTAAAGGTACACACCGCCCGCACGCCGGGCAGGGCCTCGGCCTCGGAGGTGTCGATGCTCAGCACCTTGGCGTGGGCGTAGGGGCTGCGCAGCACCTTGCCGTATACCATCCGGGGCAGGGTCACGTCGAAGGTAAACAGGCCCCGGCCGGTGACCTTGTCAAAGCCGTCGTTGCGGGGAATGTTTTGTCCCACATATTTCATGCTCCTCACTCCCCCTTCTGGATGCGCTGGGCGGCGGCCTCCACCGCCCGCTCGATGTTGACGTATCCGGTGCAGCGGCAGATGTTGCCGCCCAGGGCCTCCCGGATCTCCTCCTTTTTGGGCTCCGGGTTTTCATCCAGCAGAGCCTTGGCCGACATGATCATGCCGGGGGTGCAGAAGCCGCACTGGACGGCCCCCTGGTTGATGAATTCCTCCTGCAGGGGGTGGAGCTTGCCGTTCTTGGCCACCCCTTCGATGGTCTGGATAACGGCCCCCTCCGCCCGTAGCACGGGAATGATGCAGGAGGTCACCGATTTGCCGTCCATGATGATGGTGCAGGCGCCGCACTCCCCCTTGCCGCAGCCGATCTTGGTGCCGGTGAGGTAGAGATTGTCCCGCAGGAACTGGGCCAGGGAGATGGAGGGGTCCACGTCCGCCGTGATGGCCTCGCCGTTGATGGTGGTATGTAAAACAGCCATGTCAATTCCGCCTTTCTCTCAATGTGCCAGCTGATCCCGGCAGGCCTCCAAGGCCCGGCGGATGATCACCGGCAGGGTGTCCAGCCGGTACTCCCGGCTGCCCCGCAGGGGGTTGCTTCTGGGGTTGGCGTTTTCCAGAGCCAGCTGTCCGGCCTGGGCCATATTCTCATCGGTGAGGGGCTTGCCCGCCAGGAAGGCCTCGGCGGCCTGGGCCCGCACGGGCCCTACCCCCACGGGGGCCATGGTGATCCGGGCCCAGGTGACCAGGCCGTCCTCCACGTGGACCATGGCGGCGCAGTTGAGCATGGGCAGGGACAGGGATTTCCGCAGCTCCAGCCGCACGAAGGAGGCTGCCTCCCCCGGCTGAGGCAGAGGAATGGAGATCTTGGTCACCAGCTCCCGGCTGTGGTCGATGGTGCTGCGGGCAAAGCCGGCGTACATCTCCCCCATGGACAGCTGCCGCTCCCCCTGGGCGGAGAGGACGGTGAAGGTGGGGTCCAGAGGGGCCAGGGACATGGCGCCGTCGCCGGCGGGCTGGGCGCTGACCACGTTGCCCACCAGAGTGGCCGAGTTGCGGATCTGGAGGGACCCCACCGTGCCGCAGCCCTGGGCCAGGGAGGGGAAGTATTGGCGGACCAGGGGCGAGCGGGCAATGGTGGTCAGGGTGACAGCTGCGCCGATGACCAGCTTGCCGTCCTTCACGGTGATGCCGCACAGCTCGGGCACCCGGGTCACGTCGATCCACATCTGGGGCTGAATCTTCCCGGCCTTATAGTCCACCATCAGGTCGGTGCCGCCGGCCAGGACCACGGCCCTGCCGTCGGCCTGGGCCAGGGTGTCCAGCACTTGCTGAACAGAGGATGCGTTCACATATTCCATGGTATACTCCTCTCCTTTGGATCAGAATGATCAGATTTAAAATTAAACTGTAATTATATTTAAGCCGTTTGGTGCAGGAAAGTCAAATGGATGATTCGGACACGAACAAAGATTGGAAAAAACAGAAAGAGTGCTGACAAAGGGAGAATGAGAAAAGGGAAACAGACAAAATAGATGCAGAAAGTAATAAGTTTTTCTGGATTACCTGGTGGTAACGGGGTAAATCGATAAAGAAAATTTACGTTGTGTTTTTGGAAACACAACGATATAATGGCGGTAAAAGCAAAAACGCCCGGCGGGCCAGCCGGGCGCAGGAGGAGGAAGAGGGCCGTGCGGGGGGAAGGAAAATTCTATCTGACCGACGAGGCGGGGCGGCGGATCTTCGGGCCGGGACCGGCGGAGCTGCTGGAGCAGGTGGAGCGGACCGGTTCCCTGCGGGCGGCCGCCGGGAAGATGGGGCTGTCCTACTCCAAGGCGTTGAAGATCCTCCACACGGCGGAGCGGGGGCTGGCCATGCCCCTGGTGAGTACCGAGGCGGGGGGCCTGGGGGGCGGCGGCAGCACCATCACCCCCCAGGCCAGGGCTCTGCTGGCCTGGTTCCGGCAGGCCCGGCGGGCGGTGGAGGAGACTGCCCGGGCTCAGCTGGACCGCCTGCCCCGGGACAGCCAATAGGATACAAAGAAACAGCGCCCCGTTGGAGATGAGATCTCCGGCGGGGCGCTGTTTGCAGGCGGGAGGGTTACTGATCCTGCCGCAGGACGATATGGTCCTTATCCTTATAGATGCTGTGGGCGGGAATGACACCCCGGACGCAGGAGGTAGGGTAGACGCTGCTGTGGCGGCCCAGAATGGTGCCGGGGTTGAGGACCGAGTTGCAGCCCACTTCCACAAAGTCGCCCAGAATAGCGCCCATCTTCTTGCGACCGGTGGGGATGGCGGTATCCCCCTTCACTACCACCAGGGTCTTGTCGGATTTCACGTTGGAGGTGATGGAGCCGGCGCCCATGTGGCTCTTGTAGCCCAGGATGGAGTCGCCCACATAGTTGTAGTGGGGGGTCTGGACGTTGTCGAAGAGGATAACGTTTTTCAGCTCCACCGAGTTGCCCACCACACAGTGGGCGCCCACCAGGGCGGAGCCCCGGATAAAGGCACAGTGGCGCACCTCGGTCTCGGGGCCGATGATGCAGGGAGCGCCCAGGTAGGCGGTGGGGGCCACCACTGCGGTTTTGTGGACCCAGACGTGCTCCTGGGGCTGGCTGTACTCCTCTGGGGAGAGCTGGCTGCCCAGGGAGAGGATCAGATCCTTGATGCCGTCCAGGGCCTCCCAGGGGTACTGAAACTGCCGGAGATAATCCCCGGCCAGGGTGTGGGACAGATCCAACAGGTCGGAAATGGTGACGTTCATAGGATACAGGACCTCCTATTGATTGAGATTGAAAATGCTGCCGGGGGCGGACTGCCCCGGTAAAGCCGGATTATTTTTTATTATAGCACAATGTCACAGAATTGTCATCAGGTGGCGGCAAGTGCCAGCTGTTCGCCCCTTCTGAACCGGAAGATTCTGTCATAGTCTGTACCAATCAAATGGTAGGAGGTACGGGAATGAAGATCATTCTGCTGCGGCGGAAGCTGCTGGCGATGCTGGCCTGTGTGCTGGCCGCCGCCGCCATGTTTTACGTCGTCAACTATCCGGAGGTGGTGAGCGCGGCGGCCACCAAACGGCAGCTGCCCATCTACTGCGTTCAGCGGGACCAGAAAATGGTGGCCATTTCCTTCGACGCGGCCTGGGGGAATGAGGATACCCAGCAGCTGATCGACATTTTGGGCCAGTATCAGATCAAAGCCACCTTTTTTGTGGTGGGGGACTGGGTGGACAAATACCCGGAGTCGGTGAAGGCCCTCCACGACGCTGGTCATGAGATTATGAACCACTCCAACACCCACGCCCACTACAACAGCCTGTCCACCGAGGAGATCATTGCCGACGTGTCGGCCTGCAACGACAAGATCGAAGCCATCACCGGCGTGCGGCCCACCCTGATCCGCTGCCCCTACGGGGAGTACGACGACCATGTGATTGCCGCCATCCGCTCCATGGGCATGGAACCCATACAGTGGGATGTGGACAGCCTGGACTGGAAGGAGATCCCGGCGGACGAGATCACCCAGCGGGTGGTGAGCCGGGTGTGTCCCGGCTCCATCGTCCTCTTCCACAACGCCGCCATCCACACGCCGGAGGCTCTGCCCGGGATTATCCAGTCCCTGCTCCAGGAGGGGTACACCTTTGTGCCCATCTCCCAGATCATCCTGCCGGGCACCTGCGGCACCGACTATACCATCGACCACACCGGCCGGCAGCAGCCCTGCCAGAGCGGAGCATGAACAAACAAGGGCGCTTGCTGCACATTGCAGCAAGCGCCCTTGTTTGTAGATTATGGTGGTGGAAGGAGCGCCTGTATGGCGGCTTACCGCAGGGAGATAAACCGGCTGTCGTAAGCGCCCAGCAGGGGCTCGCAGTAGGCCTTGAATTCGGGCTTGATGCTGGCGCCGTCCTCGCCGATCCATTCCAGGGGGAACTTCTTCTCGGCGTTGGCCACCTTCTCCAGGGGGATGAGGATGGTCTTGGAGGAGTAGGGGTTCCGGGTGGTCTCAAAGCCCACCATAAAGCCGGTCTTGCCCTCCACGGCGGAGCGGACGGCGCAGGCGCCGGCCTCCTCGGCCTCCTTCTGGTCGATCTCGGACATGAGGGCCACGCTCACCCGGCCCAGCAGGCCGGGCTTCTCGGACCGGGACTTCAGGCCGGTCTCCTGCATGAT
>DWXO01000047.1 GCA_019119165.1 Candidatus Flavonifractor intestinigallinarum
TCACCTTCGCGTGCTCTGTAGTGTGCCTGTTTCTCAAGCCCATTCTAACAAATTTCGATTTACTGCGTTAGAGGCACTGTGTTTCATTTCCCTTTGGTGCCTTGGAGCGCAGCGGAAAGGAATGGTCATAATTATGGAACGCAATTTCCAGACCGCCGAGCCCTTCCGCATCAAGGTTGTGGAGCCCATTAAAAAGACCACCCGGGCCTATCGTACTCAGGCTCTGAAGAATGCTCAGTACAACGCCTTCCGTCTGAAGGCCGAGGACGTGTATGTGGACTGCCTGACCGACTCCGGCACCACCGCCATGAGCACCGAGCAGTGGTCCGCCATGATGCTGGGCGACGAGAGCTACGCCGGCTGCAAGAGCTTCTATAAGCTGGAGGCCTCCGCTCAGGAAGTGTTCGGTATGCCCTATGTGCAGCCCACCCACCAGGGCCGCGGCGCCGACTTCATCATGGCTCAGTATTATGCCAAGCCCGGCAAGTATGCTGTGGGCAATATGCACTTTGACACCTTCCACGGCAACGCTGAGATCCTGGGCGCAATCCCCGTGGACTGCGTCATCGACGCCGGTCTGGACGCCGCCAGCCCCGCCGAGGACTTCAAGGGCAACATCGACCTGAACAAGGTCCAGAAGATCATCGACGAGCACGGCGAGGACGCCATCTCCGTCATCATCATCACCGTCACCTGCAACAACAACGGCGGTCAGCCCGTCTCCATGGCCAACATCAAGGCCGTCAGCGAGTTTGCCAAGGCCCACAACATCCCCGTGGTCATCGACTCCGCCCGTCTGGCTGAGAACGCCTGGTTCATCAAGCAGCGCGAGCCCGGCTATGAGAACAAGGATATCCGCGAGATCACCCGCGAGATGTTCTCCTACTGCGAGACCGCTACCATGAGCTCCAAGAAGGACGGCCTGGTCAACATCGGCGGCCTGATCGTCACCCGCAACCACGACTTCTACCTCTACTCCAACGTCCAGGCCATCGTTCACGAGGGCTTCATCACCTACGGCGGTCAGTCCGGCCGTGACATGGAGGCTCTGGCTGTGGGCCTGAAGGAGGCCACCACCGACGAGTACCTGGAGTACCGCATCAATCAGGTCAAGTACCTGGGCGACCGCCTGAAGGAGAAGGGCATCCCCTGCGTGGAGCCCAGCGGCGGCCACGGCATCTATGTGGACGCCCGCCGGTTCTTCCCCCACATTCCTCAGTACGAGTTCCCCGCCCAGCGGCTGGTGGTGGCCCTCTATGAGGAAGCCGGCATCCGCGCCGTGGAGATGGGCGCCTGCGCCTTCGGCGGCAAGGACCCCGTCACCGGCGAGCCCATCTGGCCCGCTCTGGAGCTGATGCGCATCTCCGTGTCCCGCCGCGTGTACACCAACAACCATCTGGACTGCATCGTCAATGCTCTGGAGTACATCTATCAGCACCGCGACGAGTATAAGGGCATGAAGCTGGTCTATGAAGGCCCCATCACCGCCCTGCGTCACTTCACCGCCGGTTTCGAGCTGCTGTAACTGATATGCGCCCCGGACCGGGGCCAAACTGGCCCCGGTCCTTCTTTTTCTGGATACACGTCATTTCGGGGAGACACCCCACAGCCGGAACAAAGTCAAGTACGCTTTGTTTGGACAGGCGCGTCTGTGCGCCCGGTCGAACGGCTCAGCGCAAAAAAACCGCAGGAAAGCTGGCACTTTCCTGCGGCGCAATGGGCAGAAAACCGGCCCCAGACGGGGCCGGAATCCTGTACATCACATGGATTATATGCCCATTCTCCTCTGCTGTCAAGCGGCGGATGCGCAGAGCGGCGGCCCGGCGGGCTGCCAGCATCAAATTGAATCTTGTTCCCATGCGACTGGTCTCCTGGATCCCCGTACGCTTGCATAGAGGATAGGAGGAACAAAATGGCCAAGCCTGATCAATCTTTGCCATCCCCCGAACGCGAACAGTTCGGAAACCGCATTTCCTTTGTTCTCGCCTCCATGGGCGGCGCCATCGGTCTGGGCATCGTTTGGAAATTTCCCTATCTGGTCGGCCGTCACGGCGGCGCAGCCTTTATCGTTGTCTATCTGATCGCTCTGCTTCTGGTAGCCGTCCCCGTACTCATCACGGAGTTCACCATCGGCCGTAAAACCGGCACCAGCTATACCACCGCTCTGAAAAAGCTGCTGCCCGGCAAGAAATGGTATCTGGTCGGTATTCTGGGCGTTATTGCCCTGATTCTGACGCTCTCCTTCTACTGCGGCATTGCCGGCTGGACCATCTCTTACATCATCAAGTCTATCACCGGCGCATACAGCGGCATGAATACCGAGGAGATCGGCACCATGTTCAGCAATTTCTCCGCCGATCCCTTCCAGATGATCCTGTGGCTGGGCGTTATGCTGCTGCTCACCACCCTTATCGTGGTACGGGGCGTCAAGGGCGGCATCGAAAAGGTGTGCAACGTCCTGCTGCCCATCATGTTTGTCATGATCATTTTCCTGGCCATCCGTTCCGTTCTTCTGCCCGGAGCGGACGCCGGTATCAAGTTCTACCTGCTCCCTGACTTCTCCAGCCTGGACGCCGAGGCCATCATGGCGGCCATCGGACAGTCCTTCTTCGCCCTGGGTGTGGGCTGCGGCAACCTGGTGGTCTACGGTTCCTACCTGGACCGCAAAGAGACCATCGGCAGCAGCACCATGATGGTGGTGGTAGGCGATACGGTGGTAGCCATTCTCTTTGGCCTGATCATCTTCCCCGCCGCCTTTGCCTTCAACATAGAAGCCGGCATGGGCCCCCCGCTGGTCTTTATCACCCTGCCCGCCATCTTTGCCCAGATGCCCTTCGGCATGGCCATCGGCGCCGTCTTTTTCATCATGCTGTTCTTTGCCTGCCTGACCTCCACCATCTGCATCATGGAGGCTATTGTGGGCTATCTGGTGGATGAGCTGAAATTCTCCCGCAAAAAGGCCTCCTGGCTTGTTACCATCGTCGTCTTTGTCATCGGCTCCATTATGATGATGTCGTATGGGCCTCTGTCTGATTTCCTCATCCTGGGCAAGACCATCTTTGATTTCTTCAACGACACTGTGGTATCCGCCATTCTGCTGCCGCTGGGCGCTCTGCTCATGGTCATTCTGGTGGGCTGGATTCTCAAGCCCCAGTCCATGCTGGAAGAGGCCAACATCGGCAAGGGTATCAAAATTGGGAAGTATTATAGCATAACGGTCCGCTATATTGCGCCGGTGGCTATCTTCTTCATGTTCCTGCAGCTGATCGGCGTGATCAAATTCTGACCCCCTTTTCATCAGCCGCCTTCTTATTCCCCTGGCACAGCGGGGTCCGGTTTATCCGAACTCCGCTGTGCCTCTATTTTATTGCCTTTCTCTGGACAATCCTGGGGTTTTGGGTTAAACTGAAAGCAACAATATCGGGTCAAGCACCTAAAGACTGCGACCTTAACGAGGAGAGTCGTATATGGAACGCAAGCAACAGCTGGAAGCGATCCTTCCCCTCATGCATTTTTTTGGTGAAATGCTGGGGCCGGATGCTGAAATCATTTTATATGACGTGGATGACCGGGTGGTGTATCAGGTTCTCAACCCCATGGACGACGAGATGGTACCGGGCAGTGAGATGCGCTCCCTGGAGCGGAACTTCATAGACTCAAAGATTTATGAAAAAGAGGAATTTATCGTCAATTACCGGGCCCTCTCCCGGTCCAGACACAAGCTGAAATCCGCCACCTTCTTTTTGAAAAACAACCCTGAGCGGCAGCTCCGGGGCATGATTACCGTCAATATCAACGTGGACCGTCTGGTGGAGCTGCGGGACGCCCTCAATGTGATGATCTCAGGCTACCGCCCCTACGAGGCCTCTGCCAACAGCCCGTTCTACAACAACTTTGAAGTGTCGGTGGAGGGTCTGGTATCCACCGCCATTCAGGATGAGCTGGACCGCTTCGGGGTGGAGCCCACCCGGCTGAGCTATCAGGAAAAGATGGAGATGGTACACAGCCTGGACGAAAAGGGTATCTTCCTGGTGAAGGGGGCCATTGCGGAACTGGCCGCCGCCCTCAAGACCACCGAAACCAGCATTTACCGCTATTTGAACAAGCTTCAGGAACAGTCCTGAACCATTAAAAAAACGTGCTGCAAAAGCAGCACGTTTTTTTGTTACGCCTTAATGGCCTCCCGGGCAAAGTCGGCGGCCTGGTCCAGGTCGTTCTGGTCCGGGTGGGTCAGGGCCAGGTCAAAGGCCTGGATCATGGACTTGAACTTGGCATCGTCGGGCTTTTCTTTCAGCTGGGCCTCGTACCGGTCCCGTACCGCCTGGGGCATCTTGCCGGTGCAGAAGAAGCTGCTCACCACCTGGTTGCCCTTGGGGACCTCCCCCTTGAAGCGGTCGGACAGGGAGGCGAAGTACAGCTCGGAGATGCCGAAACCGGCGGTGCCGAAGAGGGCCACCCGCTTGCCGTACAGGCTATGTAAAAACTCCTGCATGGCCGGAGTGAGGGTACCCTTGTCGGTCCAGGACCCGGCAAAGACCAGCTCCGCCTGGTCCACGTTCTGAGGGGGCGGGCCGAAGGCCACAATGTCGTGGCCCTCACAGGCGGTCCGGATAGCCTGAGCCACCTGGGCGGTGTTGCCGGTCTGGCTGTCGAATACAATGGCGATTTTCATAGGTCCTCCTTTGGACAATGGACGGGCCGATGTGGGCATCGGCCCCTACTTATACTTCCGGCTTTCAGCCACCGCCAGCTCATCGCACCGGTTGTTGTACGGGTTGTCGGCGTGGCCTTTGACCCAGTGGAGGTGGACGGTGTGATAGTCGCACAGGTCCAGCAGGGTTGCCCACAGGTCCGGGTTGAGGGCGGGCTTTTTGTCCCCCTTCACCCAGCCTCTGGCCTTCCAGCCCCTGGCCCAGCCCTTTTCCAGGGCGTCAATGACGTACTTGGAGTCGGAGTAGAGCTCCACAATGCAGGGTTCTTTTAAGGCCTTCAGGGCGGTGATGACCCCGGTGAGCTCCATACGGTTGTTGGTGGTGTGGGCCTCTCCGCCGGAGAGTTCCTTTTTGAACTCCCCGTATTGCAGGATGGCCCCCCACCCGCCGGGGCCCGGGTTACCCGAGCAGGCCCCGTCGGTGTAAATGGTAACTGTTTTCATAGATCTCCTTCCAAACCTTCCCCCCACAGGGGGGAAGGTGCCCCCGCAGGGGGCGGATGAGGGGGACTGTCGCTCCACTTTCTGGCTAATGATAGTACAGACACCCTCAAATCGCTGCAAAATATCCAAATTACTAAACCGTAATATGGTGATGCCGTAGGTCTGCTCTAAAAATTCCGTACGGATTTTGTCCTCTTCCTGTCCCGTCTCCTCAAAATGCTGGGAGCCGTCCAACTCTACGGCCAGTTTTGCGGCGGCGCAGTAGAAATCCACAATATAGGGACCGAATACCACTTGTCGCCGGAATTGAATGGGAAAGGTGCGTAAAAACTGATACCACAGCTTGTTTTCTTCTTTGGTAGCATTTTTCCTCAGACTTTGGGCGTTTTTTCTCATCCATGGACGCATGAGATACTCCCCCTCATCCGGCCCTGCGGGCCACCTTCCTCCCTCAGTGAGGAAGGTCAAGCGGTGCAGAGCTTCCCCCCACTGGGGGGAAGCTGGCGAGCGCAGCGAGACTGATGAGGGGGCCTTCTGTCGTGCATCCCCTCATCCGGCCCTATGGGCCACCTTCCCCCCACAGGGGGGAAGGTCAAGCGGTATATACGTTACAGCTCCTTCAAAATCTCCTGCCGCTTCTGCTCATACTCCTCTTTGGTGATGAGCCGCCGGTCATAGAGTCCTTGGAGCTGTTCCAGCCGCTGCTGAGGGGTCCCCTTGGGGGAGCCGGTGGAGACTCCCTCCTCCTCGATGTGGATTTCGGGGCCGATATACTTCTTGCCGAAGGCAGAATAGAAGTTGGTACCGGCGATCACCGCGGCAAGGATGGTCCAAATGATACCGAAGATGAGGCCAAAGCCCCCCACCATGGCAAACTGGGGAATGATGACGAACAGGCCGATGAGCACAAACACGCAGCCCATCACGCCCCCCGCCACCGAGCCGGGCTTACTGGGCCGGTAGGTCACCCGTTTTCTGGACATGGCTTATTCCTCCCCTTCGGTGGCGCCGGTTTCCTCCTCTTCCTCCTCATGGTCGGTGCGGGCAAAGGAAATGACCTTGACCCCCTCCTCCAGATTCATGATCTTGACGCCCTGGGCGGTGCGGCCGTAGGTGGAGATCCCGGCCGCCGCCATGCGGATGATCACGCCGGCGTCGTTGATCACCAGCACGTCGTCGTTGTCGTTGACCACCTTGACGCCCACCACGGGGCCAGTCTTTTCAGTGACATTGTAGCCCTTCAGGCCGTAGCCGCCTCTCTTCTGGGGACCGTCAGCACGGATATACTCGTCCATTTCGGTGCGCTTGCCGTAGCCGTTCTCGGTGATCATCAGCACCTGATGGTCGTATTTGGCCCGGGCGGCCCCCACCACGAAGTCGCCCTCCCGCAGGCTGATGCCCCGGACGCCGCAGGCGTCGCGGCCCATGCAGCGCACGTCGGTCTCCTTGAAGCAGATGGCCATGCCGTCGTGGGTGACGATGAGAATGGCCTGCTCCCCGTCGGTCTCCCGGACGGTGATGAGCTCGTCTCCCTCCTCCAGGGTGATGGCCCGGATACCCGCCTTGCGGGCGGTAAAGATGGAGGAGAGCTGAATCCGCTTGACGGTGCCCGCCCGGGTGACCATCACCAGATACCGGTCCTCGGGGAACTCCCGCAGGTGGATCATGGCGGTGACCTTCTCGTCCTGCTCGATGGGCAGCACGTTCACCAGGTTGGTGCCCTTGGCGGTGCGGCCCGCCTCGGGAATCTGGTAGCCCTTCTTCCGGTGGACCCGGCCCTTGTTGGTGAAGAAGAGGATATAGTCGTGGGTGGAGGCGGTAAACACCGTATCCACATAGTCCTCCTCCTTGGTGGCCATGGCGGTGATGCCCTTGCCGCCCCGGCGCTGGGTGCGGTAGGTGGAGGCGGGGGTGCGCTTGATGTAGCCCCCGGCGGTGAGGGTGAACACGCACTCCTCCTCCTCGATCAGGTCCTCAATGTCGATCTCGTCCTCCACGTCCTGGATCTCGGTGACACGGTCGTCGCCGTACTTGTCCCGGATGGCGGACAGCTCGTCCTTGAGCACGCCCCGCAGCATCTCCTCGGAGCCCAGCAGCTGCTGGAAGTAGGCAATGCGCTCCTCCAGCTCCTTGTACTCGGCCTCCAGCTTCTCCCGGTCCAGGCCCTGGAGGGCTTTCAGGCGCATATCCAGGATGGCCTGGGCCTGCACGTCGTCCAGGCCAAACCGGTTCATCAGGTTCTCCTTGGCGTTGTCGTAGCTGGAGCGGATGATATGGATGACCTCGTCAATGTTGTCCTGGGCAATAAGCAGACCTTCCAGCAGGTGGGCCCGCTCCTGGGCCTTTTTCAGGTCGTACTTGGTGCGGCGGATGATGATTTCCTCCTGGAAGGCGATGTACTCGTCCAGGATGTGACGCAGGGAGAGGATTTTGGGCTGGGACTGGTCGTCCACCAGGGCCAGCATATTGATGGCGAAGGTGGTTTGCAGCTGGGTCTGGGCAAACAGGCGGTTGAGCACCACCTGGGGGTTGGCGTCCCGCTTCAGCTCAATGACCACCCGCATACCGTTGCGGTCGGACTCGTCCCGGATGTCGGAGATGCCCTCCAGACGCTTGTCCTCCACCTGGTCGGCCATGTTCTTGATGAGCATCCGCTTGTTGACCTGATAGGGGATCTCGGTGACGATGATGCGGGTGCGGTCCTTGCCGAACTCCTCAAACTCGGTGCGGGCCCGGACGCACACCCGGCCCCGGCCGGTGGCGTAGGCGGCACGGATGCCGGAGCGGCCCATGATGATGCCCCGGGTGGGGAAATCGGGGCCCTTCACGTGCTCCATCAGGTCGGACAGGGTGGCCTCCGGGTTGTCCAGCACGCAGATGGTGGCGTTGATAACCTCCCGCAGGTTGTGGGGCGGGATGTTGGTGGCCATGCCCACGGCGATACCCGCCGAGCCGTTGACCAGCAGGTTGGGGAACCGGGAGGGGAGCACACGGGGCTCCTTGCGGCTCTCGTCAATGTTGGGGTCCCAGTTCACCGTGTCCTTCTCGATGTCCCGGAGCATCTCGTCGGAGATCTTGGACATCCGGGCCTCGGTGTAACGGTAGGCGGCCGGGGGATCGCCATCGATGGAACCAAAGTTGCCGTGGCCGTCCACCAGGGGATAGCGCATGGAGAAGTCCTGGGCCAGACGGACCAGGGCGTCGTACACGCTGGCGTCGCCGTGGGGGTGGTACCGGCCCAGCACGTCGCCCACGCAGGTGGCGGACTTCTTAAAGGGCTTGTCGGCGGTCAGGTTGTCCTCGTACATGGCGTACAGGATGCGCCGGTGGACCGGTTTCAGGCCGTCCCGCACGTCGGGCAGGGCCCGGCCCTTGATGACGCTCATGGCGTACTCAATATAGGACTGCTCCATCTCCTTCACCAGGGGCGAGGTGACGATGGTCTGGTCCGGATACCGGATTTCCTCCGGATCGTACTGTGGCTTTTTGCTCATGCTGTTGCCTCACTTCTGTATGAATCGTTAGGAGTTAGGAGTGAGGAGATAGGAGTTGTGGTATTCGCCGCAGGCGAATATATTTCAAATCTGTCCGGCATAGCCGGACTCAATATCTCCTATCTTCTATCTCCTAACTTGAATCAATAGTCCAGGTTCACCGCGTACTTGGCGTTGCGCTCGATGAACTCCTTCCGGGGCTCCACCTTCTCGCCCATCAGGACGGTAAAGGTCTGGTCGGCCAGAACGGCGTCGTCCAGCTCGATGCGCTTGAGGGTGCGCCGCTCCGGGTCCATGGTGGTCTCCCACAGCTCATGGGGGTTCATCTCGCCCAGGCCCTTATACCGGGAGATATCCACTTTGGCGTTGGGGTTATCGCCCCGCAGCTCGGCGGCGATCTTTTCCCGCTCGATGTCGTCAAAGGCCACCCGGGTGGTCTTGCCCCGGGTCAGCTTGTACAGGGGAGGCACGGCGGCGTAGACGTAGCCGTGCTCAATGAGGGGCCGCATGAAGCGGAAGAAGAAGGTCAGCAGCAGCGTGCGGATGTGGGAACCGTCCACATCGGCATCGGCCATGATGATGATCTTGTGATAGCGCAGCTTGCTCAGGTCGAAGTCGTCCCCGATACCGGCGCCCAGGGCGGTGATGACGGGGGTCAGCTTGTCGTTGCCGTACACCTTGTCGGCCCGGGCCTTCTCCACGTTGAGCATCTTGCCCCACAGGGGGAGGATGGCCTGGAACCGGCTGTCCCGGCCCTGGGTGGCCGAGCCGCCTGCGGAGTCGCCCTCCACGATGTAGATCTCGGTGAGCTCGGGGTTGACCTCGTTGCAGTCCCGCAGCTTGTCGGGCATGGCGGCGCCGCCCAGGGCGGTCTTGCGGCGGATGGACTCTCTGGCCTTCCGGGCGGCCTCACGGGCCCGGTTGGCCATGAGGGCCTTCTCCAGGATGGCCTTGCCCACGGCGGGGTTCTCCTCCAGGTATTCCGACAGCTTCTCAGTAACGATGTTGTTCACCAGGGTACGGATGGAGGCGTTGCCCAGCTTAGCCTTGGTCTGGCCCTCAAACTGGGCCTCGGTGAGCTTGACGGAGATGACGCAGGCAATGCCCTCACGGCAGTCCTCGCCGGACACCTTGTCCTCGTCCTTGAGGATCTTCATCTTCTTGCCGTAGTTGTTGAGCACGGTGGTGAGGGCCCGTTTGAAGCCCTCCTCGTGCATACCGCCTTCGGGGGTGTGGACGTTGTTGGCGAAGGAGACGATGGTCTCGTTGTAGCCGTCGTTGTACTGGAAGGCCACCTCCGCCATGGAATCCTCCTTCTGCCCCGCCATATAGATCACGTCGGGGTGGATGGGGTCCTTGGAGCGGTTGATGTAGGACACGAACTCCCGGATGCCGCCGGCGTAGTGCATGGTGTCGCTCTGCTCCCTGCCGGGGCGGTTGTCGATGGTGTGGATGCGCAGGCCGGCGTTGAGGAAGGCCTCCTCCCGCATCCGGGTGTGGAGGGTCTCGTAGTTATACTCGGTGACCTCGAACATCTCGGGGTCGGGCTTGAACACCACCTCGGTACCGTGGCGGTCGGTGTCCCCCACCACCTGCATGGGCTGGGTCACCTTGCCCCGGGAGAACTTCATCTCGTAGATCTTGCCCTCCTTGTGGACCCGCACCTCCAGCCACTCGCTGAGGGCGTTGACCACGCTGGCGCCCACGCCGTGGAGACCGCCGGACACCTTGTAGCCGCCGCCGCCGAACTTGCCGCCGGCGTGGAGGATGGTGAACACCACCTCCAGGGCGGGCAGGCCGGTCTGAGGCTGGATGTCCACGGGGATACCGCGGCCGTTGTCCACCACGGTGATGATGTCGCCCTCACCGATCTTTACGGTGATCTCGTCGCAGTAGCCGGCCAGGGCCTCGTCGATGGAGTTGTCCACGATCTCATATACCAGGTGATGCAGGCCGGACTCGCTGGTGGAGCCGATATACATACCGGGGCGCTTGCGGACGGCCTCCAGACCCTCCAGCACCTGGATCTCGGAGCCGCCGTACTCATGCTCCACCTGGGTGGTGCTCAGTTCCAATTCTAACTCGTCAGACATAATAACCTCCGTTACCGTAGCGGGCGGCCAAAGGCCGCCCCTACACCCATTGTAGGGGCCGCCTTTGGCGGCCCGATTTACTGATTTACTCAAAGCTGTTGTTCTCCGCCCGCCGCAGCAGGGTGGCGGCGGAGAGCTGGCACAGGTAGACCACCGGCGGTCCCGCCTGCCCGGCGCACAGCACAAAGGAGCGGGGCAGATCGTCGGACACGTTGACCAGCCGTCCCTCCTTCTCCGCCCGCTCCAGAAAGGAACGGGTCAGATGGGAGGAGGAGGTGTTGTCCAGATCGAACAGCCCCACCACGTCCCCGAAGGGCACCACCACGTTCTGACCGATGTGGAGATACATCTACTTGCCCTCCTTCTTGTCCCGGACGATTTTGGGCCGCCACAGCCAGCGGTACAGCTTCCAGCCCAAAAACAGCCCCACAAAGAAACCCAGGGCAGGCAGGCCGGGGATAAAGAGCAGCTGGGTCACCGGGGAGTTGTCCGACTCCCACAGGTTGAGCCGGTGGACCACAATGGCGGCCGTCACCAGAACAGCAGCCACCGGGGGAATCAGCTTCCACAGCTTGCTTCCCTTCCGGGTGAACTGGCACACCAGAAACTCCAGCAGAAAGCCCCCAACCAGGGGGACCAGGGCAAGGATCAAAAGTATCATAGGCTTCTCCTGAATCTCATCTGTAGCACGGGCCGGTTTGTCACCCCACCAGAGCGCCGTTTTGAATGTGGAAGGTCCGTCCCTCCCCCAGCCGGTCCAGGCTCATTTCCTCGCAGCAGGTGATGAAAACCTGGCCTCCGTTGATGCGTTTGAGGACAAATTCCTGCCGTTTATGGTCCAGCTCGCTGAGCACGTCGTCCAGCAGCAGCACCGGCCACTCCCCCGTCTCCTGGAAGAAAATTTCCCGGGAAGCCAGCTTGAGAGACAGGGCCGCCGTCCGGGTCTGGCCCTGGGAGGCAAAGGTTTTGGCGCTCACCCCGTCCAGTTCCACCATCAGATCGTCCTTGTGGGGCCCAGACAGGCACTGGCGGGCCTCCAGCTCCGCCTTCCGGTGGGAATTCTGGTGCTGGATCAGCTGTTCCAGCAGGGTACGGGTGGGAGCCAGGGGGTCGTCAATGGTGCTCACCGTCTGATAGCCCAGCCCCAGCTCCTCCCGTCCCCCGGAGAAATCCCGGTGGATGGGGGGCGTCACCTCCCGGAGCCGCTTGATGAAGTAGGCCCGGTAGTGGATGAGCATGGCCCCGGTCTGGGCCATGCGCAGATTGAACTCGTCCAGGGTGTCCAGCAGGGAGGGATGCTCCTCCCAGTCCCGCAGAATCCGGGTCTTGTGTTCGTAAAGCCGCCGGTACTCCGCCAGCGCCTCGGCATATCTGGGCCGCAGCTGGCAGATGCAGTCGTCCAGGAACCGGCGGCGCACCGCCGCACCCTCCCGGATGAGCCACAGATCCTCGGGGCAGAAGAGCACCGTGTTGAGCACCCCCGCCAGCTCCCCGGCGGTCTTTAATTTCACGCCGTTGGAGAAGAGCTGCCGCCGCACCCCCCGGCCCAGCCGGGCCTCCAGGGTGAAGTCCCGCCCCCGGGAGAAGACCTCCGCCTTTACAAAGGCGCGGTCCACTCCCATCTGGATCAGCTCCCGGTCGTACCGGGCCCGGTGGGAGGAGGCGGTGGACAGGTAGGCGATGCCCTCCAGCAGGTTGGTCTTGCCCTGGGCGTTCTCCCCCCAGATCACATTGACGTTGGGAGAAAAGCTTCCCTCAAAGTGGAGATAATTGCGAAAAAAGTCCAGGCAGACCGATTTTACGATCATAAAACTTCCACGCGCAGGTCGTCCAGGGTGACCACGTCGCCGGGGCGCAGCTTCTTGCCCCGCATGGTACACACCTCCCCGTTGACCTGGACCTCTCCGTCCTGGATGCGCTCCTTGGCCTCCCCGCCGGTCTCCACCAGACCCTCAAATTTCAGCAGGGATTCCAGCTTGATAAATTCCGTTGTGATTTTGGATTGAATGGTTTTCATGCCTCAGAACTTCTCCCTTCTTCGTGCAGGGATTGCAGCAATGTCCACAGCTGGGGCAGGGCCTTTTTCAGGGCCACCGGCCGGGCCTTGGCCCGGTCGTAGAAGAAGTGGCCGGAGGTGCCCTCCGCCCGCAGCTCCCCGGTGTCCGCGTTGACCATTTTATAGGACAGCTGCATTTTGGCGGGAGACAGGGACTCCACCGCCATATGGATGGCGATTGTCTCCCCAAACCGGGTCATGGAGCGGTACTGGCAGCTCACGTCGGTGACGGCAAAGTCGATGCCCGCGTCCACCGCATTGTGGTAGCTCCAGCCGATCTGGTCCATAAAGTCGGTGCGGGCCTCCTCCATCCATAGGATATAATTTCCATGGTGGACGATGCTCATGCCGTCGGTCTCATAAAATTGAACCTTGTGCAGGTAAGGATGCAATTCCAAGATGTTTTCCTCACTTTCTGAGGGATTACGGGCGGATGTGGGCATCCGCCCCTACGTCAACGTCCCCAATCTGGTTGTAGGGGCCGATGCCTTCATCGGCCCGTCGATAACAGACCTCATTGCCCTTATTCCCCGGCCTTCAGGCGGACGGGAAGTACCATATACAGGAAATTCTCCTCCCCCTCGGTGGGCAGGATGACGCAGGGGGACACGCTGGTGGACAGCTCCAGCCGCACCTTGTCGGCGGGGGCGGCCTTGAGGGCGTCCATCAGATACTTGTTGTTGAAGCCGATCTCCAGCCCCCTGCCGTCGCCGGTGACGGGGCACTGGTCGTAGGCGTCGCCGATGGCGGTTTTGGTGGAAATTTTCATCAAACCGTCCTCAAAGACACACCGCAGAGGACATTTCAGCTTCTCGGTGATAATGAGGGAGACGCGCTCGATGGAGGACAGCAGCGCCCGGGTCTCGCCCTCCAGGCAGATGTCGTTGCTGCGGGGGATGGCCTGGCGGTAAGCCAAAAACTCGCCCTCCAGCCGGCGGGTCACCAGCATGGTGGAGCCGGCCTTGAACATGACGTGCCGGGCGCCCTGGGTCACCGACACCGGCTCGTCGCAGTCGGTGCAAATTTTTTCCACCTCGGACAGGGCGGAGCCGGGGACCACGAAGGAGAATTCCGGGGCGCCGTCCTTCTTGTCGATGGCCTCATGGCGGAGGGCCAGCCGGAAGCCGTCCACCGACACCACGGTGAGGCCGTTTTCGTCGGCCTCAAAGAGGGAGCCGGTGTGGACCGGGCGGCTCTCGTTGTCGCTGACGGCAAAAATGGTCTGGGAAATCATGGCTTTCAGCTTGGACTGGGACAGGGTGAGGGAGTTCTGATATTCCACCGTGGGCAGCTCGGGGAACTCCTCCGGGTCGGTGCCCAGGATGTTGAACTCACTGGGTCCACAGGTGATGTGGACCATATAGTTGTTGGTCTGGAAGGTAACGATGTCGTCGGGCAGCTTCCGGATGATCTCGCCAAACAGCCGGGCGGCCAGCACCAGGGTGCCGGTCTCGCTGATGTCGGCAGGCACGATGGTGCGGATTCCGGTGTCCAGGTTATAGCCGGTGAGCCGCAGCTCCTGACCGGCCTCCAGCAGAATGCCCTCCAGAGCGGGAATGGAGCTCTTGGGGGAGACGGCACGGGAGGCGGTGGAGATGGCGGATTGCAGCAGTGCCTTTTCGCAGGAAAATTTCATATTTGTTCGTTCCTCCGTTTCGTGGGGAGAGGGAGGGCTCCCCGGGATCTCTCGCGCTCCTCCGGAGAGAGGAGGGATATAGTTCGTAATAGTAAGCCGTAGGGGAAAACATTGTGGAAAAGTGGCGAAACTCCTTGTGGCCCATGGTTCGGCCCGTCCACAGGGGGTGTGGACAAAAAAGAGGGGGTTTCCACAGGGGAAAAGGAGCAAAAAAGTTTTCCACATCCCCTTTTCCACATCTCCCCGAATGGAGGTGGAAATGTGGAAAGGAGTCTGGAAACCGGATTTCCAGTCGAAATCCAGTTTCATTCATATTTATGCAAGAATATTCAGAGGCCATTCAGCCTTATTCATACCGGGCGTTGATGTTGGCGTTGATGTCCTTGATGACTTCTGCAATTTCGGGGCTCTGCTTGGTCAATTTCTCGATACGGTCGATGGAGTGCATGACGGTGGTGTGGTCCCGGTTGTCAAATTCCTTGCCGATCTCCTTCAGGGACAGGTTGGTCATGCGGCGGATCTGATACATGGCGATCTGGCGGGCCAGGGCGGTGTCCTTGGTGCGGCCCTGCCCCCGGAGGGCCTCCTCGTCGATGTTGTAGAACTTGCTGACCTCGTCAATGATGATCTCGGGCGAGGGGAGAAACTCCGCCTTGTCCTTGAACATATCCCGGACGGCCCGGGTGACGGTGTCCACGTCCACGCTCTCCCCCATCAGCTCCTGGAAAGCCAGGATCTTGTTGACGGTGCCCTCGATCTGCCGCACATTGGAGGTGATGTTTTCCGCAATATACTGGAGCACGGGATCGGGCAGGTTCATGCCCCGGCGGATGGCCTTGGTCTTGATGATGGCCACTCTCGTCTCGTAGTCGGGGGGCTGGATGTCCACGGGCAGGCCCCACTCGAACCGGGTGCGCAGCCGGTCGTCCAGCCGCAGCATCTCCTTGGGGGGGCGGTCGGCGGTGAACACGATCTGCCGCTTGGCCTCGTACAGGGTGTTGAAGGTGTGGAACATCTCCTCCTGGGTGGATTCACGGCCGGCGATAAACTGCACGTCGTCCATGAGGAACACGTCGGCGGAGCGGTATTTCTCCCGGAACTCGGGGTTGCGCCCCTCCCGGATGGCCTGGATCAGCTCGTTGGTGAAGGAATCTCCCTTGATATACACGATGCGGAAGTCGGGATGGGACTGGTGGATCTTGTGGGCGATGGCGTAGAGCAGGTGGGTCTTACCCAGGCCGGACTCGCCGTAGATGAACAGGGGGTTGTAGGTCTGGGCGGGCTGTTCCGCCACCGCCAGGGCGGCGGCGTGGGCGAACTTGTTGGAGGCGCCCACCACGAAGCGCTCGAAGGTGTACTCCTCGGTGCCCGGGAGGAACAGATCGTCGTTTTTCTTCTTGCCGTAGCCCTCCAGCTCCCCCTCCCCCAGCACCACCACCTCAAAGTCGGAGGAAAACAGCTCATGGAGGGCCTTCTGGATGTTGGGGATGTAGCGGGAGTTGATGATGTCCCGCTTGAAGTTGGTGGGGGTGTGGAGCACAAACCGGTTGGACTCCAGCGCCACGGGGGTGGCGTCGTCAAACCAGGTGTTGATGGCGGTGGCTGTCATTTCCCCCTCCATCAGAGAGAGGACCTTGGCCCAGAGATCGGCCGGTAGATTCACGGAAAGACCACCTCTTTTGTAGAATGGATGGCCGCTGCGGGCGCAGCAAAACAAGACCTTGAAAGCAAAGGCTCTCAAGACCTGGACGGTGGTGCTGCCGCCGGCGGCGGGCGTACAAATAATTTAACGAATAACATTATAGCAAATCACCCTGTGGAAAGCAACGATACAATTATAAAAAGAAACTACTTTTCCACACAGATTTCCACACAGTCTGACGGTGGAGGTTGGCCGGCCATAGGGGCCGCCTCTGCCCGGAGCCGCAAAAAGAATGGGGCGGAAGGGCTTATGCGTGGGGGTGTGTGCAACAGGGGCCACAAGATATGGTATTTTCCCGCCGGACCCGGAAAAAAACCAAAAAAGAAACCAAATTAGTGGTTGACAGGCCATTTTAAAATAGGCTATAATACCATGTGCATCATGTAAACTGGTATGGTGTAAAGCAGTTTCATTTGACGACCGCAGCCGAAAGGCTGTTGTGGTGGGCGGGGAGACCCGCTTGATTTTTGTACAGGAGGTGTCCCAACATGGTTCGTACCTATCAGCCCAAGAAGCGCCAGCGCTCCAAGGAGCACGGGTTCCGTAAGCGTATGCGTACCGCCAACGGCCGCAAGGTCCTGGCCCGCCGCCGCGCGAAGGGCCGCGCCCGTCTGACCCACTGATGGGTCCGCAAATGGAATAGGGCATTTCATAGGGGCGGGGGAGCTTTTCCCACCGCCCCTGCGCAGCATACGGAAGTTTGGACCGGGAAAGGAGGACCGCCGTGGAGCACACCATATCCCTCAAGCAAAATCATGTGTTCCGCCGCCTGTACAGCAAGGGCAAAAGCGCGGTCAATCCCTGTCTTGCACTCTATTGCCGGAAGAACAACTCCCCCCGCAGCCGTCTGGGCATCACCGTGGGGGTGAAGGTGGGCAAGGCGGTGGTGCGCAACCGCACCCGCCGCCGCATCCGGGAGGCCTATCGCATCCATGAGGACCGCTTCCTGCCGGGCTACGACCTGGTGGTGGTGGCCCGGGTCCGGGCCGGCCACAGCCGGTACCGGGAGGTGGAGCGCAGCCTCCTCTCTCTGGCGGACAAGCTGGGTCTGCTCCGAAAGGGGGAGGCCTGAATTGAAGCGCCTTCTTCTGGCCCTCATCCGGTTTTACCGCAAGCATATCTCTCCCGCCCGTCCCCCCTGCTGCCGTTTCATTCCCACCTGCTCCCAGTATGCGCTGGAGGCGGTGGAGAAATACGGTGCGCTCAAGGGGGGCTTTTTGGCCATTCGCCGTATTCTCAAGTGCCAGCCCTTCCATAAGCAGGAATCCATCGAGTACGACCCCGTGCCGTAACGGCAAGACAATGTAACTTGGAGGCGCACAAATGGAAATCATCCTCACCCCCTTTGCGTGGCTGCTGAAAGCCTTTTACAGCTTCTGCGGCAGCTATGGCCTGGCTCTGGTGTTCTTTGCCCTGGTGGTCAAGGTGGTGCTCTTTCCCCTCTCCCTGAAGGGCAAGCGCAGCATGATCCAGATGAACATTCTCCAGGGCCAGATGCAGAAGCTGCAGAAGCAGTACGGCAAGGACCGGCAGCGCTATAATCTGGAGGTTCAGAAGCTGTATCAGAAGGAGAAGATCAACCCCATGGGCGGCTGCCTGTGGTCCTTCATCCCCCTGCTCATCCTGATGATCCTCTACCCCATCATCCGCGAGCCCATCCACTATATGATGGGCATCAACGACGCCAACTCCCTCAACGCCATTGCCCAGGCCGTGGGTTGGAGCACCCATGCCGTGGACATGGGCTGGATCAAGGAAGCCGCCGATACCTTCACCAACAGCGGCTATAACCAGCTGTATCTGGCCTCCCTCATCAACGCCGACAACCTGTCCGCGGTCCAGCAGGCGGTCACCGCCGCCGGCGGCGCGGGCGCCAACGTGTTCTCCATCAACTTCAGCCTGTTTGGTCTGGTGGACCTGTCCCAGGTGCCTCAGCTCCAGTTCTGGACCATTGCCGGCGGCTTCGGCCTGTTCCTGCTGCCGGTGATCTCCGCTGTGTCCGGCGTGCTCTTCTCCCTCATCTCCATGAAGACCAACGCCATCAACAAGCAGAGCGCCCAGGCGGCCAACAGCGGCTCCGCCAAGACCATGCTCATCATCTCCCCCCTGATCTCCCTGTGGATCGGCTTTGCCATGCCCGCCGCCCTGTGTCTCTACTGGGTGGCCAACAACCTGCTGAGCATGATCCAGGAGTTCCTGTGCAGCCGTATCCTGAAGAAGGACTACGAGGAGGCCGCCCGCAAGCAGGCCGAGCGTGAGCGCCAGGAGAAGGAAGAGGAGAAGGAGGAGCGCCGCCGCAAGGCCGAGGAGCGGGCCCGCCGCATTGAGGAAGAGAAGCTCAACCGCGGCAAGAAGAAGAAGGCCGAGAAGAAGCACGAGGACGAGGAGAAGATCCCCGGCATCGTGAAGGAGTACAGCTGCGTGGGCCTGCGTCAGTACGCCCGCGGCCGGGCCTATGATCCCTACCGCTACAGCGAGGACGGCCCCACCTGCTACCCCGGCGAGGCCCCCATTTTCGGCAGAAAGCCGGACAAGTCCGCCCCCGTGGAGGAGGAACCCGCGCAGGAGACCCCCGCTCTGGAGGCCGTCCCCCAGGTTGACGCCTCTGCCGCTGACACCCCTGCCGCCGGTGACGGCGAAACCAAGGAATAACGGCGCCTGCCGTTGATTCATAAGGAGAGATACCCAAAATGCTGAAATGGATCGAGAGCACCGGCAAGAGCGAGGAGGCCGCCATCGAGGCCGCCCTGCAGAAGCTGGGCATGGATCGGGACGAGGTATCTGTGGAGGTCCTGGAGCGGGCCAAGTCCGGCTTCCTGGGGATCGGCAGCTGTCCCGCCAAAGTGAAAGTAACCTACGAGGCCCCCGCCCCCGTGGAGGAAAAGGCTCCCGTTGCCCAGCCCGTTCAGGAGGAGAAGCCCGCCCCCGCTGTGGAGGCTGAGGCCCCCGCCGCCGCCCCCGCCCAGGGGGAGAAGGCTGAGCAGATTGACGCCTTCCTCACCGGCCTGCTGTCCCACATGGGGGCCCAGGCCAAGCCGGTAATCAAAATGGACGAGAACGGCACCTACCAGGTGGAGCTGGTGGGCCAGGACCTGGGCGGCCTCATCGGCCGCCGGGGCGAGACCCTGGACGCCATCCAGCAGCTCACCGGCTATGCCGTCAACCACGGCCAGTCCAAGCGTGTCCGCATCCATGTGGACGCCGAGGGCTACCGGGCCAAGCGGGAGGAGTCCCTCATCCGTCTGGCCCACAAGGTGGCGGGCAAGGTGGTCAAGTACCGCCGGAACGTGACCCTGGAGCCCATGAACGCCTATGAGCGCCATGTGATCCACACCGCCCTCCAGGATACCCCCGATGTGACCACCTACTCCATCGGTACCGAGCCCAACCGCCGGACCGTGGTGGCCTACAGCCGGGGCGAGCACCGGTAAGACCTTCAAAAAAGTGACAAAGTCACTTTTTTGAGCAGGATGCAGCCCGCCGCGCGCATAATTGCTCCGCCCATGGCGAAGCAATTCCACACTTGCGGGCTGAGAAGTGTTTTCCCCGACGTACTTGTCGCCGGGGAAAACGGATTTGACTTTATTTGCGCCTGCGGGCGCAAACTCTGCGAGGCTGAAAGGACCCTGAGCCAATGGCTCAGGGTCCTTTTGCGTAAAATAAAACCTTCCCCCCACAGGGGGGAAGGTGGCCCAAAGGGCCGGATGAGGGGTGCTGTGTCAAGGCAGCAGAGTCCTACGGGGCAGGCGTTTCCGCAGGATTCTCAATGGTGCGGATCACCTTGCAGGGATTGCCCACCGCCACCACATTGGGGGGGATGTCGTGGGTGACCACGCTGCCCGCCCCGATCACCGCTCCGCTGCCGATGGTGACGCCGGGCAGTACCGTCACGTTGCCGCCGATCCACACGTTGTCTCCCACGGTAATGGGTTTGGCAAACTCCAGGCCGCTGTTGCGGGTGGGCCAATCTACCGGATGACCGGCGGTGTAAAACCCGCAGTTGGGGGCGATGAACACGTTCTCCCCAAAGACCACCGGGGCGCAGTCCAGCACCACCAGGTTGTAGTTGGCGTAAAAATGCTCCCCCACCGTGATGTTGGAGCCATAGTCGCACTTAAAGCCGTGGTTGATGGTGAGGTGCTCCCCGGTCTTGCCCAGCAGCTCCTTCAGCAGGGCCAGCCGTTCCTCCTCCGCCCCGGGAGCCAGTCCCTCCAGCTGGTGGCACAGCTGGGCCGCCCGGGTCCGCATGGCCTGCAATTCCGGTACTTCGGCGTTGTACAGCTCACCGGCGAGCATCTTTTCCAGTTCCGTCATAGCGCATACCTCCAAAAAACGGGCGGCCTTTTGGCCGCCCGTCCTGTTTTATTGGGGATTGGGATTCTGGGGCTTGTCCCCACGGGGACGGCGGTGATACCGGCGGCGTGGCCGCTTCTTCTCCCCGGCGGCATTGGCCTGTCCGCCCTCGGCGGCAGGCTTTTCAGGGGCGGGCTTCTCCTGGGCCTTGGGCCTGCTCTCAGGCCGGGGCTTGCCCTCTCCCTTGGGGGCCTTGGGCTGGGCGGCCTTCTGAGGAGGCTTGGCCTCCTCCTTCTTGGCCTGGGCCTGGGGCTGCTGCTGCTCCCCGCCGCTCTTCCGGCGGCGGCTGCGGCTCCGGCGGGGCTCCTGGGCGGGGGCGCTCTCCTCCTCCACAACCGCGCTCAGCCCCGCCAGGGCGGCGCTGACGCTGCCGGTCAGGGTGCGGGGCTCCTCCACCGGGGTCACCTTCCGCAGCTTGGCCAGCTCCTGACCGGGGGGCTCCACATAGTCCTCCGGCCGCTTGCCCTTGCCGTTGCGGATCACCCGCAGCTCACAGTTGTGGAAGCACTTGGGGGTCTCAGGGGCGTTGTCCAGCCGTACCTTCACCGTCTCTTTCAGCAGGTCCACCTGGCATACGTTGCCTGCTCCCTCGGGGGTCTCCACAAAGGACTCGTTCTTGGGCATCCGGTGGACCGCGTCCTCATAGGCCTCCTGCTCGTATTTCAGGCAGCACATGAGCCGCCCGCAGGTGCCCGAGATCTTGGTGGGGTTGAGGGACAGGTTCTGGGTCTTGGCCATCTTGATGGACACCGGCTGGAACTCGTCCAGGAAGGAGGCGCAGCACAGGGGCCGGCCGCAGATGCCCAGGCCCCCCAGCATTTTGGCCTCGTCCCGGACGCCGATCTGCCGCAGCTCGATGCGGGCGTGGAACACGCTGGCCAGGTCCTTCACCAGGGCACGGAAGTCCACCCGGCCCTCGCTGGTAAAGAAGAAGAGGATCTTGTTGCCCTCGAAGTTGTACTCCACCTCCACCAGCTTCATGTCCAGCCCGTGGGCGGCAATCTTCTCCTGGCAGATGGTGAAGGCCTTCTTCTCCTTCTCGTGGTTCTTCTCCACCGTCTCCAGGTCCTTGTCGGTGGCGATGCGCACCATGGGGCGGAGAGGCTGCACCACCTCTTCATCCTCCACCATGGTGTTGCCCTGGGCGCACTCGCCGTACTCCAGGCCCCGGGAGGTCTCAATGATGACCCCCTGGCCGGGAGAGACCTGCTGTCCCTGGGGATCGAAATAATATTGCTTGCCCCCGCTTTTAAAGCGGACGCCGATGATCTCGGTCATAATTACCTCCGGTTGTATGAATGAGGAGATAGAAGTGAGGAGATAGGAGTGATGGTATTTGCCTTCGGCAAATAAGATCATATTGATCCGGCGCAGCCGCATACCATATCTTCTATCTCCTATCTCATAACTCCTATCTGAGAAAGCAATTGGGCCAGTCCAGCCCCCAGCCAGCCGGCCATATGGCCCGGGCCCACATAGAAGCCGCAGGCGGTGCGCAGCTGTTCCGTCAGAGCGGCGGCCCCGGTGAGGGCCTTGGGAGACAGGGCCTTGGCCCCCTGTTCCGCCAGGGTCCGGCGGCGGGGGTCGCTCTCATGAAGGGCCCCGGCGGCGCATACCAGGCAGTCCCGCACCAGCAGCAAAAACTCATCCAGCAGGGCGTTGAGGGAATCCCGGTCCCACTTGTCCCGCTCCAGTCCGGCGCAGAACTCCAGCAGGGCCAGCTCGTCCTTGGCGCAGAACCGCTCCAGCAGGGCAGCCGCCCCCTCCAGGGCGCGGCCGTCGGCGGCCCTGCCCTCCAGCTGGTCCACCGCACGGCCCAGAATGCCCTCGCACCGGGCGGCGGCGTTGGAGATCTCCGCCGGGGAGCGGTCGGGATATCGGGCGGACAGCCAGGTCTCCGCCTCCTGCACCGTCACCGGGGAGAGGGTGAGTACCTCGCACCGGGAGCGCACCGTGGACAGCAGGGCGGCGGCGTTGTCGGTAAGCAGAAGGAAGGCGGCATAGGCCGGTCCCTCCTCCAGCAGCTTGAGCAGGGCGTTCTGGCTGGGGTCCTTCATGTTCTGGGCCCCCTCCAGAATGTACACCTTTCGGGGCGCCTCGTTGGGCTTGATGTAGGCGTCGTTGCGGATGGCCCGGATGCGGGCCACGTTGAGCTCGTCCCCCTCACCTCCGGCGCGGATCACGTCGGGGTGGATGTGGCCCAGGGCCTTTTTACAGCCTGAGCAGGCCATACAGGGGACCTCCCCCCCGCCGGTACACACCAGGGCAGCGGAGAGCAGGCCGGCCAGGGTGCGCTTGCCCGACCCCGCCGGCCCGCTGATGATATAGGCGTGGGACAGCCCCCGCCGGGCGGTCTCCAGAGAGAGCTGCCGCTTGAGAGGGGTGTTGCCCGCCAATAAGGACAGGTCCATCTTATACCCGCTCGAACCGCTCGATATCCACCACAAAGATGGTGGCGCCGCCAACCACCACCTCCACGGGCATACTGGGGTAGTAGCCGTAGCTCATCTCGGTGGTGGTGGGGATCATCTGCTTGCGGGAGTGGGAGTGCTCCTTGATGATGTCAATGACGTTCTGCACCTTCTCCTCATCCACGCCGATGAGGATGGTCACGTTGCCCGCCATGAGAAAGCCGCCGGTGGTGGCCAGCTTGGTGGACGAAAAGCCCTTCTTGGTCAGGGCCTGGGTGACGGTGTTGGCGTCGTCGTGATTGATGATAGCCAGAACCAGTTTCATGGGTATCCCTCCTGCTTAAAGATGCCGGAAGTCCGGCGCTGGGGCCGCGTTTCACAGGACGGCCACAGAAACATCTTCCAGTGTATTATAACCTATTTGTTTCAAATATGCGATACTTTTTTTGTCCACACGCTCCCCCGGCGCGATGACGGGAACCCCTGGGGGATAAGGGGCCACTTGGCAGGCGGCCACCTGTCCCTCCGCCTGTTCCAGAGGGAGGCTTTTACGGGGTGCAAAGAGGGCCTGCCGGGGGGTGAGGGCCATCTCCGGCGGGACGGTTGGGGCGGGATAGCCGGGACAGGGCCCCAGCGCCACCTGCCTCAGGGCCTCCTCCAGCCTTGCAAAGTCCGACCGGCTGTCAGCGCAGGTGGGGATCAGCACCACATGGCCCCCGTCGGCCATTTCGGGCCATACATTCTGTGCCTCCAGAGCTTCCTGGGCGGCGTAGCCGTCGGGGGCGCACAGGACCAGCCGGGTGGGGTCCAGAGGGGCGTCCTGTTCCGTGAGGGCGGGGAAGCGTTCCCGCAGCCGGGCCACCTCCTCCGCCGTCCGGCGGTAGGCTTTCGTCCCTCCCTCCAGCATATGGGCCCGGCACAGGTCCAGTGCGGCCATCATGGGATAGGAGGGACTGGAGGAGCCGTAAATGCTGGCCGCCCGCCGCAGGTCGGCGTGGGAGAAGGCGCCGTTTGAGAAGAGCAGGGCGCTCTGCCCCGGTGCCGGGAGGGTCTTGTGGGCGGAGGCCACCAGCAAGTCGGCCTCGGACAGCCCATAGTCCCCCAAAAAGGGCAGATGGGCCCCGTGGGCCCCGTCCACCACCAGCACGCCCCCATGGCGGTGCATCACTTCTGCAAGAGCGGGCAGGTCGGACAGCACGCCGTAATAAGTAGGAGAGGTGATGCACAGGGCCTTGATCTCCGGGTGAGCGGTCAGCTGTTCCTCCACCCGTTCCGGGGAAATAGGCCCGGTCACCCCGGCCCGGGCCAGCCAGGGCCGGTCCAGATACACCGGCTTTAAGTCCAGCAGGGCCAGGGCGTTGTAGGCCGAGCGGTGGCTCCCCCGGTCCAGCAGCACCGTGTCCCCCGGCTGGCAGGCCAGGGTGAGGGCGGCCAGCACCCCCTGGGTGGAGCCGCCGGTGAGAAAGAGACAGCTGTCCATGCGGAACAGTTCCGCCCACAGCGCCTGTGCCTCACCGATGGCCCCGCCCCCCTCAAACAGGTTGCCGGTGGGGGGCAGCTCGGTGAAGTCGATGGCGGCCAGGTTGTCCAGCCCCGGCAGGGGCTTGCCCTTGTGGCCGGGCATATGGAGCCGCAGGGGATTTTGAGCCGCGAAGGCAGTCAGAGCGTCATACAGCGGTGTGTTTTCCACAGAATTTCCCTCCTTTGTGGAGAAAAGTAAGGTATGGCTTATCTGCCGGGCCCCCCTCATCAGTCTCGCTGCGCTCGACAGCTTCCCCCCAGTGGGGGGAAGCTCCATACAAACCTTCCCCCCTCAGGGGGGTCGGACTGTCCGGTGGACAGTCCGATCAAAAGAACCCTTCCTAAACCCGTGGTGGCCCGCAGGGCCGGATGAGGGGGTGTGCGTCAGGGATACCCTGCCTTACAGAGCTCCCTCGATCCAGGCGGAACCGGCCACCGTGTCTCCCAGATAGAACACCGCCAGCTGGCCTGGGGTGGGTGCCCGAGCGGGGGCCTTCATCTCAATGCGTACCCCGTTTTCGTGGGGATAGAGTACGCCCTCCGCCTGGGTGCGGGAGTGGCGCAGGCGGACGGTGACCTCCAGAGGCTCCGTCAGCCCCTCCACCCCGATCCAGTTGGGGGCGGAGCCAAACACGGTGGACTTGCCCAAATCGGAGCCGTCGGACAGCACCACCTCGCGGGTAGCGGGCCGCAGGGCGGTGACGAAGTACCGGTGGGGGCCGGACACCCCCAGCCCTCTCCCCTGGCCCAGGGTGTAGTGGTGGACCCCCTTGTGGCGGCCCAGCACCTTGCCCTCTTTGTCCACAAAATTGCCCTCCGGTGTGGAAAACCCACGGCGGTCCAGCCAGGCGGCGTAATCCCCGTCGGGGATGAAGCAGATCTCCATGGAGTCCGGCTTGTCCGCCACGGGAATGCCAAAGCTGCGGGCCAGCTGCCGAACCTCCGTCTTTTCGTAATTTCCAAGGGGAAAAATCACTCTCTGTAATTGTTCTCTGGTCAATCGGGCCAGCATATAGGACTGGTCGTTGGCGGGTTTGCCTTTTTTCAGCACCCCGTTTTCCACATTGGCGTAGTGTCCGGTGGAAACATAGCGGGCCCCGATTTTGTCGGCCAGCCGGAACAGGGCGGGAAATTTCACCGTGGGGTTGCACAGGGCGCAGGGCAGGGGCGTGCGGCCGCTCTGATAGGCGGCGGCAAAGGGAGTACACACCTGGTCCTCCAGATCGGCCCGGATGTCGGCCACCTCAAAGGGGATGGACAGGCGCTGGGCCACGGCGGCGGCATCGGCCGCCCCGGTGCCCCCCAGGCCGATGTCCAGATAGAGGCCGGTGACGGCAAAGCCCTGCTCCTTCAGCAGGGTGGCCGCCACGGCGGAGTCTACCCCGCCGGACAGGCCCAGTACCACAGAGTTTTGCATATGAAACACCACCAGATGAGAGATAGGAGATAGAAGATAGGAGATAGAAGATAGGGTAGTTGCCGCAGGCGAATGATTTTAATTTGTCCGGCTGCGCCGGACACCACAACTCCTATCTCCTATCTCATCACTCCTAACTATTTTTCCAGCATTACCATCAGCACGGCAACATCCGCCGGGCTGACGCCGGAAATGCGGGAGGCCTGGCCCAGGTTCAAAGGCCGGATCTGGTCCAGCTTCTGCCGGGCCTCCAGCCGCAGGCCCTCCATGGACAGGTAGTCCAGGTCGGCGGGCAGGGGCCTGTCCTCCATCTTGCGCTGCTCGGCCACCTGCCGCAGCTGCAGGTCGATGTACCCCTGATATTTTACCGAGATTTCCACCGCCTCAGTCACTTCTGTGGATAACTCCGGCCGGTTTGGGTCCACGGCAGCCAGGCTGTCATAGGTGTTTTCCGGCCGGCGCAGCAGGTCCACCAGACGGCCCTCCGCCGTGCCGTTGTGGGTGAGGCGTTTGATCTCACGGTCCACGGCGGCGTATTTCTCCTCCACCGCCGCCAATCTTTCATCGCTCACCAGCCCGATAGCGTGGCCGATGGGGCACAGCCGCCGGTCGGCGTTGTCCTGTCGGTGGAGCAGCCGGTACTCGGTGCGGGAGGTCATCATCCGGTAGGGCTCGTTGGTGCCCTTGGTCACCAGATCGTCGATGAGCACCCCGATGTACCCCTGGTCCCGCCGGAGGATCAGGGGGTCCCGGCCCAAAAGCTTCAACGCGGCGTTCACACCAGCCACGAAGCCCTGGACGGCGGCCTCCTCATAGCCGGAGGAGCCGTTGAACTGGCCCGCGCCGTAGAGGCCCCTCACCTTCTTGTGTTCCAGGGTGGGCAGCAGCTCGGTGGGGTCCACGCAGTCGTACTCGATGGCATAGGCGGGACGGGTCATTTCGGCGTGCTCCAGGCCGGGGATGGTATGGAGCATTTGAATCTGTACCTCCTCCGGCAGCGAGGAGGAAAAGCCCTGGAGGTACAGCTCCTCCGTGTTCAGCCCCATGGGCTCCAAAAAGAGCTGGTGCCGCTCCTTGTCGGGAAAGCGGACGATTTTGGTCTCAATGGAGGGGCAGTATCGGGGGCCAACGCCCTCGATGGTGCCGTCGTACAGGGGGGAGCGGTCCAGATTGGCCCGGATGATGGCGTGGGTCTGCTGATTGGTGTAGGTCAGCCAGCAGATGGCCCTGTTTTCCGGGGGAATTTTGGTCTCAAAGGAGAAGGGGACCACCTGCTCGTCCCCCGGCTGGACCTCCAGCTGGGAGAAGTCCACGCTGCGGGCGTGGATGCGGGGGGGCGTGCCCGTCTTGAACCGGCGGAGGGTGACTCCCAGCCCTTTCAGGCTGTCGGTAAGGGGCAGGGCGGCGGCCAGGCCGTCGGGGCCGGAGTCCCTCGTCACCTCGCCGATGATGGTGCGGCCCCCCAGGAAGGTGCCCGAGGCCACCACTACCGCACGGACCTTGTATTCTGCGCCGTAAACCGTGCGCACGCCGGACACATGGCCGTTTTCCGTTAAAATGTCGGTGACCTCCGCCTGCTTGACCCACAGGTTGTCCTGGTTTTCCAGGGTGTGCTTCATGACCTCCTGGTACCGGCGGCGGTCGGCCTGGGCCCGGAGGGACCACACCGCCGGGCCTTTGCCCCGGTTGAGCAGCCGGTACTGGATGCAGGCTTGGTCGGCAGCTCTGGCCATCTCCCCGCCCAGGGCGTCCAGCTCCCGGATCAGGTGGCCCTTGCCGGTGCCGCCGATGGCCGGGTTGCAGGGCATATTGCCCACCGCGTCCAGATTGACGGTAAAGCACAGGGTACGGAGGCCCAGCCGGGCGGCGGCCAGGGCGGCCTCAATGCCCGCGTGGCCCGCGCCGATCACAGCAATATCAAAGGTTCCAGCGTCGTATGTTTGCATGGTAGTTTCTCACCTGATCCGTGGGGCCACGGCCCCGGAGTGATGTATTTGTAGGGGCGGGCACCCCAGGGTGGCCTCTCTTGCCCCTTTGGGGCAATTCACCTTCTGCCCACACCCGCCCGTGTACCGTGGACTGAGGACTGCCGATGGGCCGATGTGGGCATCGGCCCCTACAGTAAAAGAGACAGGCATTACGCCCCATATACGATGGTCACAGCCTGGTGACAGTTGGTCACCTCCACCACCCGGTGGTCCCCGCCATACTCCCCGTCCAGGGTCCAGGCCAGGTCCTGATCGCTGATGATACGGACCTTGTTGGCGCGGAAGCAGGTCACCAGCCCCTTGTCATCGCTCTCCACATTGGTCAGGGCCTTCAAGATCCGCTGGAGCTGGAGCAGGGTCTTGGGCTGACGCACCAGCATCACCTCAAACAGCCCGTCGTCCAGGGCGATGGGACGGCCCGGATTGGCCTGGATGCCGGCGATGGAGTGGGTGTTGGACACAAACCCCAGGCAGTAGCTGCCCAGCTCCACCTTGCCGTCGTGCTCCACCGTCATGGAGTAGGGCTTGATGGACCCCAGCCGGGAGAGCACCCCCATCAGATAGGCCAAATGGCCGAAAATGTGCTTGAACTGCTGGGGGGTGTTATAGGACAGGTCGGTAAAGGCCCCGAAGGCGGCCACATAGAGGAAATCCTGGTCGTTGAATTTCCCCACATCCACCGGCCTGGGCTTTCCCGCCGCCGCTACCACCGCCAGCTCCTCCAGGGTGCGGGGCAGATTCAGGTTCTTGGCGAAGTCATTGGTGGAGCCGGCCGGAATGTACCCCACCGTGGGCCGCTCCTCCGGGGACAGCTCCATCAGACCGGTCACCACCTCATGGAGGGTGCCGTCGCCGCCGGAACACACGATGCGGTCAAACTCCCCCGCCCGGTCCCGGGCTACCGCCGTGGCGTCCCCCGCCCCACGGGTGGGATGGACGGTCACATCCCACTTTTCCGTCAGGGCGTCCAGAATGGGGGCCAGCCGCCCCCGCAGGGTGCCCTTGCCCGCATACAGGTTGTAGATAAACAGCAGCTTCTTCATTTCGATCGCTCCATAGGGGACGCAAATACATCCCAGTATACATTGTTCCATATTATATACCGTCCCGGTGGGAAAACACAACTCTTTTACGCACAAACCGCCCAGATTCCTCCGAAAACAGGAAAATGCCCGGCCCCACTTGCTTTTCTGCGCTAAAGTGTGTAAAATATGGATTCGATCTCAGCGCAAAGGAAGTGTACGCTATGGACCGCAAAGCCCTGTCCGCCGCCTTTCCGGTGACGGTGCCGGTGCTGATGGGCTATCTGGCCATCGGCATGGCCTTCGGCTTCATGCTCCAGGCCGTGGGCTACAACTTTATCTGGGCCTTTTTTATGTCTCTCACCATCTATGCCGGGTCGGGCCAGTATCTGGGGGTGACCCTGCTGGCCACCGCCGCCTCCCTGGGCACGGTGGCCCTCATGACCCTGCTCATCAATTTCCGCCATCTGGTATACGGCCTGTCCATGCTGGAGAAGTTCCGGGGCATGGGCTGGCGGAAGTTCTACATGATCTTCTCCCTCACCGATGAGACCTACGCCCTGCTCTCCTCCGCCCAGGCCCCGGTGGGGGTGGACCCCAGGAATTTTTATTTTGCCATCGCCCTGCTGGATCAGAGCTACTGGATCATCGGCTCGGTGATCGGCGCGGTGGCGGGGGCGCTGATTCCGGTGGATACCAAGGGCATCGACTTTGCTATGACCGCCCTCTTTGTGGTCATCGCCGTGGACCAGTGGAAGGCCTACCGCAAGCACCTGCCCGCGCTGCTGGGCGGGGCCGTCACCATTCTGTTTCTCATCATCCTGGGCCAGTTCTTCGGCCAGCAGCAGATGCTCATTGTCTCCCTGGGTGTGATTGTGCTGCTGCTGCTGCTGTTCCGGGACAAGCTGGAAGAAAAGGAGGAAGAAAAATGCTGACCACCGCCGGGGCCATTGCCGCCATCGCGGTCATGGCTGTCGTCACCTTTCTCACCCGGGCCCTCCCCTTCCTGCTCTTTGACCGGGGGAGCGCGCCGCCCAAATTGATCCTCTATCTGGGCCGGGTGCTGCCCCCCGCCGTCATCGCCATGCTCATCATCTACTGCCTGAAGGACATCTCCTTTGCCCAGGCGGGAGGCTGGGTTCCCCAGCTCATTTCGGTGGTGGTGGTGGTAGTTCTCCACCTGTGGAAGCACAACAACCTGTTGAGCATTTTTGGCGGCACAATTTTGTATATGGTACTGGTACAGGCCGTCTTTGTGTAACAAAATAACCCATAAAAAGCACCGGGGCGCCGCGCAGCGGCGCCCCGGTTATTTACCTAAGAAAAGAGTTTTGCACATTATCCACATGGTTTTCCACATAGGTTAACGGAGCAGTGTCTGGTACTCCTCCGCCTTGCCCACACGGCCCACGGCGGACAGGGAGGAATTGGACAAATCCATCAGCTCCTCCGCCAGCGCGCGCACATCCTCCCGGGTGACGGCGTCGTAGGCGGCGATGATCTCCTCCTCGTCCAGCACCTTTCCCACCAGCATCTCTCCCCGGCCCAGGCTGCTCATATGGGCCTGGGTGGATTCCAGCCCCATCAGCACGTTGGCCTTGGACTGCTCTCTGGCCCGGTCCAGCTCCTCCTGGGTGACGCCGTGGTCGTTGAAGTCCCGGATAACCGACAGAATGGTGTCCAGGGCCTGGCGTTCGGTCTCCTTGCCCAGGGCGGTGTAGATGCCGAAGTAGCCCGCGTCGTCGTGGCAGGTGCCGTAGGAATAGATGGAGTAGCACAGCCCCTTCCGCTCCCGCACCTGCTGGAACAGACGGGAGGACATCCCGCCGCCCAGAATGGAGGAGAGCAGCTGGAGGGTGAACCGCCGGGGATCGGAGAAGGACAGCCCCGGAAAGGCCAGGGTCAGATGGTTCTGCTCAATGGCCTTTTTCTTGACCACAATGCCGCTGCGGTAGGCGGCGGGCTTGCTGGCAATGGGTTTGCGGGGCTCCAGCACAGCAAACCGGGCGGCCAGATCGTCCACGTCGGCCTGGGTAAACCGGCCTGCCAGGGCCACCACAATGGACTCAGGGCCGTAATGGCTGTCCTTGTACTGCCGCAGCCAGGCCCCGTCCATCTTCTCCAGGGTGGATTTCTTGCCCAAAATGGGCCGTGCCAGAGGGGAGCCCTGAAAGACCACCCCGGCCAGCCGTTCGGCGCACAGGTCCTCGGGGTTGTCCTCGTACATTCCGATTTCCTCTAAAATGACCCCCCGCTCGGTCTCCACGTCGCCGTCGTCAAATTTGGAGTGGAAGAACATATCGCACAGGATGTCGGTGGCCATGGGCAGATGGGTGTCCAGCACCCGGGCGTGGAAGCAGGTACACTCCTTGGTGGTAAAGGCGTTGACCTGTCCGCCGATGGCGTCCATCTCCTCCGCCAGCTGGGCGGCGGTGCGGGTGGCAGTGCCCTTGAAGAGCATATGCTCGATGAAGTGGGCGGCGCCCCCCTCCCCCGGCTTTTCGTGGCGGGAGCCGGTGCCCACCCAGATGCCCAGGCAGGCCGAGCGCACGCCGGGCACCTGCTCGGTGAGAATACGCACCCCGTTGGGGAGCGTCCGTTTTTCATAGTTCAAACAAAAGGACCTCACATTCATTTGTGTGGGGATCAACCCCGGAGGGCGATCAGGAGCAGTACCACCCCGGTGATCGCCAGGACAAGGGTCAGGTATCCGATGACTTTCATTTTCATGCCGTGCCGCTCCTCTCCTCAGATTGCCCTGCACGACATTATATCATACCTGAAATGGCTTGTCAGCCGAAAAACAAAGGGCTCAGGGGACAAAATAGAAAATTCTGTGAAAATCGCCTCCTTTACGATGGGGCTGGAAACGAGTATACTGAGTTTAGCAATCACAGCCCCAGAGGCGGAAAGGAAGTTGGATTATGAATCAGGAAGCGCTGAAGGTACTGGAAGAGCGGCGCAGCTGCCGGGCCTACAAGCCGGAGCAGATCACCGAGGAGGAGCTGCAGGCGGTGCTGAAGGCGGGCACCTACGCCCCCACCGGCATGGGCAGACAGTCCCCCATCATTGTTGCTGTGCAGGACAAGGAGATCATCGCCGCTTTGAGCAAGCAGAACGCCGCCATTATGGGCAACCCGGACATGGACCCCTTCTACGGCGCCCCCACCGTGCTCATCGTGCTGGCCGACAAGCAGTTCCCCACCTGGTTCTATGACGGCTGCTGCGTCATGGATAACCTGCTCAACGCCGCCGAGGCCGTGGGGCTGGGCTCCTGCTGGATCCACCGGGCCAAGGAGGAGTTTGAGTCCGCCGAGGGCAAGGCTCTGCTGGCCAAGTGGGGCATTGAGGGGGACTACGAGGGCATCGGCCACTGTGTGCTGGGCTACTGGGCCGAGGAGAAGCCCGCCGCCCCCGCCCGCAAGGAGAATTACATCTACTATGTGCGGTAAGAGCCGTAAATAAGCAAAAAGCGCGCCGAAAGGCGCGCTTTTTATGTTAATTTGACCATCCAACCCCAGGGGGAAGGTGGCATTTGCGGAGCAAATGACGGATGAGGGGGCCATGTTCCTGACGCCGGGATCAGGTCAGGGGGATCTCCACCCCGCAAATGGAGATGGAGGCCAGGTTTTCCACGTCCAGGGGAGTGTCGGGGCGGCGGACCAGATGAATCCAGCCGTCCTCCGAGGGGTCTGTGCCGCCGCTGCACCCACTACAGGCTTGGTCGTCCATCATAGGAATGGGGTTGCCGTCCTTGGTGTAGAGGGTAATGTCCTGGTACTCCACACAGCCATACCAGCCGTCGGGGGCGTTCTTGGGGACCCAGCTGTGGTGGCCCTTGAGGGCCTCCCCCTCGATATGCACATATACGCTGAGGGGAGATACTATCACTTCCGTAATGGTGGCGTCCACGTCCAGAGTGTGGACGGAGACATTGGGCTCCAACCGGATGATGTGGTCCGGATAGTTCAGGGTGGTGCGGAAGGTCCAGGTCTCGTCGCAGTCGTAGATCTCCTCATAGGAATATTCGTTGCCGTTCCAGCCGGCATAGTGAAAGAGCTTGCCCAGCGTGACCTCCATGAGCTGACCGTGCAGGGATTCTTCATAGGAGGCGTAGTAGCTGGTGAGCAAAAAGCGGATTTGGTTGTCCGTAGGATCGTCATCCTCCAGCTGGGTATAGGTTCCCGCGCTGCCGTACTCCAGCTCCGGGAAGGTGGGGGAACCCCATTCGTCAAAGAAATACCCATTTTCCCAGTCCAGCACCGTCCCCTCCGGGGCGGTGAGGGTGACCCCCAGGTAAATGGTATAGTCGTCAGCCATGCAGTCGGTGAGAGTCATGGTCCAGCCGTTTTTGGTAATGGATTCTCCCAACTTCACGGCGCTCTGCCGGTATCCGGCGCTGTCGCCGAAGTAGCTGCGTACCACCGGCGGCACCACCACCGCCGCCCCCACCGAGCCCACCAGCACCGCCGCAAGCACGGCGGCCGCCACGGCAGTGCGGCTCCACCGGCGGCGGGGTCTTTGGGCGGGCTGTTCCTGCCGGGCCGCCAGGGCACGGGCCAGGTCCTCCCTGCTCTCCTTCGTCAGCCTGATCTGGTTCAGTTCGTCCCGATAGCGTTCATCCATCATAGCAGTTCCCTCCCAGCTGCTGCCGCAGCTTGGCCTTGGCCCGGGCCAGGTGGGTGCTCACCAGGGCGGGACTCTGGCCCAGCAGGGCGGCAATCTCGTGTACCTCGTAGTCCTCGTAGTACCGCAGGTAAAGCACCTGCCGGTATTTGAGGGGCAGGCGGTTGACCTGCTCCAGCAGGGAGCCATCCTCCGGCTCCGGGGCCTCCACGCTCAGGTGGAGTCCCTCCTCCAGGGGCGCCCGGCGGCGGAACCAGGCGCTCTTTTTCCAGTTCTTGCACTGGTTGATGGCCACCCGCACCACCCAGGCCCGCTCCTGTCCCCAGTCGGGGAAGGTGCGCCCGTCGGCCAGCAGCTTGAGCAGCACCTCCTGACAGATGTCCTTGGCGTCGTCCAGATCCCCCAGCCAGGTGTAGCCCAGGCGAATGATGGCGTCGGCGTAGCGGTCCACCAGCTCCCGGGCCCGTTGTTCCTCCATGTCCCTCCCTCCTTTCACCCTTATAACAATACAGACCGGCCTAATCTGTCAAAAAACAAAAAAACCGCCATCCGGCGGTTTTTTTGTCTTTTCGATTGGTTACAGTCCTCCGGCCACCGCCCAGCCGATTAGGGTCAGCACGGCGGTAAAGGCCACCGACATCAGCAGCAGGGACCATCCGAAGGGCACGGGACCCTGGGGGGCAGGCGGCTCGGAGGTGAGCCGCAGGCCGGGACAGGCCTTGGGAATATGGATCTTTTTTTGTCCGTTTCCCGCCCTGTAGCTGCCGTGGTACTGGAGGCGGTCCTCACCGGTGATGTGCAGATCGGTCAGGGGCACCACCGCCCGGCTGAGCAGGCTGCCCGGCAGGATGGTGCCGCTGCTTATGTCCCGGATGGCCCGCTGGATGGACGCCCGGGCCACCTCCTGGCTTTCCGGGGTAAGCCGGTCCCACACGATGGCCCGCATGGTGCGTACAAAGCGGTAGGGCTCCATGGCGTTGAGGGCCTGGATATCCACCTGCCACAGGGTCCCCCCTCCGTCCCGGGCCAGCACCTTCCGCACGGCAAAGCGGAAGGGGGTCAGAGCCTGAAAGCTCAGGATCAGAAGGAGTATCATGGCGGCAAAGCTGCCCAAAGCCGCCCCCACCCAGGCCATGGAGAAGGTCTGCTGCATGGGCATCAGGGCAATGCACAGCATGACCACAATGGGCAGCAGCATGGCGGGAAGAGCGGCCAGCTGGAGGGGGCGCAGCCATTTGCTCTGGGGGATGTACAGCTCCACAGCGCCCTCCCGGAAATCCTGGGCCTGGTCGCCGCTGGGCAGCACCGGGTTTGCGCCGGAGCTGCGGAAGGAGACAATGACGGTGGGAATGGCCCCCAGCAGCGTAAAGCCATAGAGCATAAACAGATTGCCCCAGTAGGCCTTGGCATCCAGAACATCCATCTCCAGGAAGAAGGAGATGGTACGGAAGGACTGGAAGATGTCCAGACCGATCTCCTGGGAGATGGTGATGGCGCAGCTGAGCTGATGGGCAAAGTAGGTCATGCCTAAAATAATGAGGCAGGCGATGATACAGCCCTTTTTGCTCAGGCGGCCTCCCAGCAGCTCATAGCCCTTTATGGCGCACACCGCCATAACCAGGCCGGACAGGGAGACCACATAGCCCAGCTGCCCCACCAGCACCACACACACCACGCCCAGCAGGGACCCCAAAAAGGCGCCTACTGCCCCTGCGATGATATTTTCCCGCTTCTCACTGGAGCGGGACGCTTCCTTGACCACAGACCATCTCTCCTTTGCCCGCATGATTTGGGTTTGAGTCGCCATTATACCATGGATGGGAGGAGAGTGTCAATTTGTCCCGGAGCAAAGCGCGGGCGGACGCCCAGATCCCGCCCGCAAAGAAAATTGTGCCTGTTATGTGCGGCAAGAGCCAAGGATCAGCAAAAAGCGCGCCGAAAGGCGCGCTTTTTGTGTTGGGAAGAATTATTCCCGTTCCCGATTGGTATGGATCAAGCCGTATTTTTTAAGTTTGTATTGCAGGGTCCGCCTGGAGATACCCAGAGCGGCGGCGGTTTTCTCCCGGTGTCCGCCGTACTTTTCCAGGGCGTTAATAATGGACATCATTTCCTGTTCCGACAGGGACAGCTCCGGCGTGTTGGGGGATAGTCTCTGCTGATTGGCAAAGCACCGGTTCGTCACATAGGTGGGAATGTCGTGGAGCCTGATGTAGGGACCTTCCGCCATGGCCACCGCGCACTCCACCGCGTTTTCCAGCTCCCGCACATTTCCCGGCCACTCGTACTGGTGGAGTACGGACACCGTTTCATCGTCAAACCCCTTGATATTCTTTCCGTTGAGTTCCGCGTGGGTATGCAGAAAGCCCAGGGCCAGCTCGTCCACATCGCTCAGCCGTTCCCGCAGGGGAGGAATGTGAATCCGAATGATATTCAGGCGGTAGTAGAGATCCTCGCGGAACTTTCCCTCCCGGACCTGGTCCTCCAGGTGCTCATTGGTGGCGGCAATGATCCTTGCCTTGACGGGCAGCTGAGCAACGCCGCCCACCCGGGAAAACTGCCGCTCCTGCAGGACCACCAGCAGGCGGGATTGCAGGTTGAGAGAAAGGGTGCCGATTTCGTCCAGAAAAAGAGTTCCCTCTCCGGCCAGTTCAAACTTGCCTTTCTGTTGGGTAACGGCCCCGGTAAACGCGCCTTTTTCATGGCCAAACAGGATGCTTTCAATTAGGGTGGGCTGGATAGACCCGCAGTCCACATGAACAAAGGGTTCCTTGGCCCGGTTGCTGGCAAAATGGATGGCTTTGGCCACAACGCCCTTTCCGGTGCCGCTTTCGCCGGTAATGAGTACATTTGATTTGAGGTTTTTTATTTTTTCAATGGTGTTGCGAATTTCGTTGACTTGAGGCGAGGACCCCCAGAAGGCTGGGGTTTGGTCGTCTCCCCCACGCTTGTGGAGGAACTGATGGGAGGGAAGCAGCCGGTTGATTTTGACAAGCAACTGACTGACGTCAAAGGGTTTTGTAATGTAATCGCTGGCGCCCAGCTGCATGGCCTTTACCGCGCTTTCAATGCTGCCGTACGCGGTCATCATAATGGTGACCGGCTTTTTGCGGACGGTTTTGAGATGATCCAATACCTGAAAGCCATCACACCCGGGCATCTGGATATCCAGGAGCAGCACGTCAAAGTTCTGTTCATCCAGAAATTGTTTGGTTTGCTTGCCGTTGTTGCTGACGGAGACCAGAAAACCCACCTGCTCCAGCTCGTGGCGCAGAATATGACAAATTCCCTGCTCGTCATCCGATATCAAGACTCGCGTGTTCATTTGGCTCGCTCCTTTTTATCTGCCTTCAGCCTGCTTTGAAACCGGCAAACGGATCAAGCATACCGTTTTTTGATCTTTGGAAGAAATGGAAATTTGCCCGCCATATTTTTCAAGGGTCTGCTTCACAATAAAAAGCCCCAGGCCGGTACCGGTGCGTTTGGTCGTCACATAGGGGTTAAAGATCTTGTCCCCCAGTTCCGCGGGAATACCGCTGCCGGTGTCGGTAATGGCCACCTCAATCATTTGCTGCTGGGGGTCATAGCAGCTTTTTACATGAATCTCGCCGCTTTGCTGGATGGCCTGCATGGCGTTAAGCAGGACATTGAGGAAAATTTGCTGGATGTGAATGCTGTTGGCCCGAATTTTGGGGGTTGTCTGATCCAGATCCACATCGATTTTGACCAGCCGGTCAAATTTTTGCCGTTCTGTCATGGTGACACAGGCAGAGATGGCGGCGTTGAGATCAATGTCGCTTACCTGGCTGCCTTCAATCCGCCCGTAGGAGAGCATTTGATCCACCACCGCGTCGATGCGGCTGGCGGAATACTGAATGATCCGCATGGATTCCATGCGGGTCTGTTCGGTGCAGGTGTTGGAAAGGGCAATTTTGGAACATCCCATAATGTTCATGAGGGGATTTTTGATGTCGTGGGCCAGTCCCGCGGCAATATCGCCCAGCACACCGAATTGTCGCAGCTGTTCCAGTTCCAGCTCCATCATTTTCTGCCGGGTGACATCCTGCACCACCATGACGGCGCCGCTGATCTGCTCCTTGCTGTTTTTCAGCGGGGAGATCACGAAGTGAAAGATTTTCTGTTTGGTCTCATGATAGATGGTAAGATTATTTCCTGTGGCGCAGTTTTTTCCCTCTGCCAGATCGATTATGGTTTGGGCGATCTGGGTGGAGGCCGCGTCGTCAAAGAAAGAGAAGAAATTACGGCCCACATACTCCGTGGGGAGGTCGAACATATCAATGGCATACTGGTTGGAGAGCAACAGACTTCCGTCGGTCTGAAGGGCCAATACAGCGGAACTGATGCTGTTAAAGACCGCCCCGATCAACTCCTGGTTCTGAATGACCTCGTTGTTGAGCCTGGTGATCTCCAGATTGACCTTGGAATAGCTTTTCAGCCAAATGATGTCCTTCTCTTCAAAGGGGCCGTCTTTTCTGCAATAAATATTGTAGCAGGCATATTTATCCGTCTCACGAAAGCGGATCACAAGAATATAGATGCCCCGATAGAACACATTCTCCATCGACTCACCGTCACTGAGCCGGTGTTTGTTGTTTTCCAAAAATTCCTGGGGGATCTGGCCGTCCACCCCGTTCAGGTCCTCCCAGGCGTCCAGATAGATGGCTCCGCGGAAGGAAATCGTGGCAATAGCCACCCAGTCGGCTCCAATCAAACGGTAAATTCCCCGCTCTTTCAGCTTCAAAATGGTTTCGTTGGCAATACAGGACGGATCAGGAAATAACATAAGATTCACCTCTGAACAGTCAGTTTTATATGAGAGAAACCTGTTTCAAGCTTTATTTTGTATGGGAACGGGATCATTTTAAGGGGATCGAGAGCCGGTTTTTGAGGTATATGGCTAGTATATCAGATTTGTTTTCTCTGCACAATCCACACTTTTTTCGAGGGGGAGAAAAAGACGTGTGCAAAAGACAAAAAGAAAGATGTGCAATTTGTGCAAATTCTGGTTTGCTGCACATGGCAAAGTGCAAATTTTTGCACAATATCTAAAGTGTGTTTTTCCGACCTGTAGTTTGATTTTCGACTTGAATCGACTGCCGCACAGGCACTAGCCGATTTCTTTTTGAAAAAATCCGGTTTTGGCACACCCTTTGCAATAATACTGGGGCAGCAGAGGCGATTTGTATGCAAGGTACGATCTGATCTGACTCAAGAGAGAGAAAAGGAGGGAACCTTGGGCGCGGGAAAAAGAGGTAAGAGCCTTGTGACGGTAACGAAAGGGGTTGAATGACCATTAAAGCGAAGAAATTGATCGGCGGCATTTTGGGCGTTGTTTTGGCAGTGGCCATCTCACTGTGTCCCATACCTGAATTTTTAAGTGAAGTGCTGACCCGAAATTCCTTTATTGCGTTAGGTTGTCTGGTAGGCGCGGTTGTCTGGATGCTGCTGGATGTTTTGCCGGACTACCTGGCCACCACCGCAATGTGCGTGGCCTGGGTGGTAACGGGTGCGGTTCCGCTTTCCACGGCGTTTATCACCTTCAGCGGTTCCACCTGGTGGCTGCTGTTCGGCGCGCTGTGTATCGGCGTGGCGGCCTCCCAGTCCGGTCTGCTCAAGCGCATGGCGCTGCAAATGATGAACATTTTCCCGGCAAACTTCCGTGGACAGTCCATTGCCATGGTGATTTCCGGCATTGTGATTTCCCCCCTGATTCCCAGCACCGCGGCCAAATCCGCCATTGTGGCGCCGCTGGCCCGCAACATCAGCGAATCCATGGGCTATGAGCCCTGCTCCAAGCCCGCCAACGGTATGTTCATGTCCTTCTACACCGGCTATGTATCCGCGGGCATGGGCTTCCTCAGCGCATCGTTTATCAGCTACTCCCTGGTGGGACTGATGCCCGAGGGCCAGGAGATTGGCTGGTTTGACTGGTTCCTGTATTCCCTTCCCTGGCTGGTGGTGGCCATTCTGCTGATGACCATTGCCATTCAGATCATGTACCGGCCCAAAAACGACCAGCCCGTTTCCAAGGAGTCCATCGTCACCCAGCTGAAAGAGATGGGTCCCATGACGGGCAAGGAGAAGATCACCCTGGCAGTCATGCTGGTTTGCCTGATCCTGTGGATGCTGGAAAAGACCCTGGGGATTTCTTCCGCCATGGTGGCTGTTGCCGGCGGTCTGGTTCTGATCGGCGCAGGGGTCTTTGGCCGGCAGGAGTTCCGTTCCAAAATTGCGTGGGACAGCATGATCTTTATCGGTACGTTCCTGTGTATCTCCGACGTCTTTGCCGCCCTGGGCATCAATGACGCTGTGAAGATTCTGCTGGGCGACTCCCTGGCCCCCCTGATCCAGAATCCCTGGATTCTCATTCCCTCTCTGTGTCTGCTGACCTTTGTGATCCGTTTCGTGGTTGTGTCCTGGACCGCTTCCGCCGTCCTGATCACCACCATTCTGCTGCCCCTGTGCTCGGTCTACGGCGTGCATCCCTGGATCGTAGCCTTTACCTGCTACTGCAGCACCAATACCTGGAACGTGATCTACCAGAATACGCCCTACATTGCGGCTCTTGTTGCCACAGACAATAAGCTGGGTACCCACAACCAGCTGCTGCCCTTCTCCGTGGTATATATGATTACCTCCACCATCGGCTGTATGGCCTGTATCCCTCTGTGGATGCTCCTGGGCCTGTGCTGAAAAACGGGAAACTGTTATCAACTTAAGATCAAACAATTTGTAAGGAGGAACTTGTAATGGCGAAGAATTTCTTGTTTAATCCCAGTACCTATACCGGCGAGGGCCTGGACGCCAAAACCGTAGAGGTCATGAAGAGCACCATCGCCCGTCTGGAGCATCACGGCCTGCGGGAGATGAAGATGGACGACGTAAACAACCGCTATGCCGAATACTTCGTCAAGCATGAGAAGGACATCGGCGCCTTCGCCCTGATGCTCACGCCCAAGGGATACGGCAAGGACCCGGAAAACGCCATGTTCGACCTGCGCCGCATCACCGAATACAACGAGATGCTCAGCTTCTACAACCTGGCCTGCCGTTACATTTTCCAGGTGTCCATCCTGGGCCTGGGCCCCATCTGGATGAGCGACAACGAGTATATCAAGAACAAGGCCGCTCAGGACCTGATCGACGGGCGGGTGTTCGGCTTCGGCTGCTCTGAGAAGGAGCACGGCGCCGACCTGTATGCCAACGAGATGTGCATCACCGAGCTGCCCGACGGCAAGATGCGTACCGACGGCGAGAAGTATTATATCGGCAACTCCGACCGGGGCCTGATCTCCACCTTCGCCCGGTTCAAGGACAAGGACGGCAACTGGGGCGACTGGGCCTGGGTGCAGGCCGATCCCAAGGACATCCACTACAACGACAGAAAGCACATCAACGCCTCCTACCTCCACACCGGCTATGTGGGCGAGTACCTGCTGGTGGACTATCCCACCGATGAAAAGAACCTGATCACCCGTGGCCAGAAGGCCTGGGACGACGCTCTGGCCACCGTCAACATCGGCAAGTTCCAGGTGGGCGTCTCCCCCATCGGCGTGGCCACCCACGCGTTCTACGAGTGCCTGCACCACTCCTACAACCGCTGGCTGTACGGCCATCGCGTCACTGATATGCCCCACGTCCGCAAGATGTTCGTTGAGGCCTATCTGCGTACCGTCGGTATGCGTCTGTTTGCCTTCCGTGCCATTGACTACTTCAAGTCCAGCTCCGCCACCGACCGCCGCTACCTGCTGTTCAACCCCGTCTCCAAGATGAAGGCCGCCCTGGAGGGCGTGACCGCCGTGTATCAGCTGTTTGACGCCGTGACCGCCCGGGGCTTCGAGTCTGAGACCTATATGGAGCAGGCCACCCGCGACATCCAGTCCTCTCCCCGCCTGGAGGGCACCGCTCACGTCAACCTGGCCCTCATCCTCAAGTTCATCGACGGCTACTTCTTCCACCACGAGGACTACCCCGAGCTGCCCAAGCTGGGTCAGAGCGACGACTCCTGCGTGTTCCATCAGAGCTACGGCAAGATGAGCGACGTGACCTTTGCCGATTACCGCAAGGTGCTCAACGCCTGCCAACTGCCCAACGTGAAGGCCTTTGCCAAGCAGGTGGAGGCGCTGCGGACCCTCTTCGAGAAGTATCCCATTCCTCCCAAGGAGCGCACCAACCGCCAGAACATGGATTATATGCTCAACCTGGGCCATATGTTCACCATGGCGCCCTACGCCCAGCTCATTCTGGAGGCCGCCAAGCTGTACGACATCGAGGACGAGATCATCAACCAGATGTTCAGCTTCTATGTGACCGATATGGCCACCTACGCCACCAAGCAGCTGTCCAGCCAGGAGAACGGCGAAGGCAGAGACGCCCTGCTGCTGGAGATCATCAACACCAAGCCCGTTCACGATAAGGCTGAGTATGACCGCATTTGGGACGAGACCATCCTGCCCCTCACCGACGCCTATATCATCAACGACGCCACTCGTTACTCCACCAACTGGTAATCACCGGATGCTGATGCGCCTGCCTGCCGGAACCCCTGAGCGTTTTCCTCTGTCCGGCAGGCAGGCGCTCCCATTCCCGGCAAAGCACAAATTTTTATCCTAGAACAGACGGGAGACGTTTCTATGGAATTTGAGCATTTTACATTAAATGTAACGGATGATATTGCGGTATTCACGGTGAATCGTCCCCAGGTTCGCAACGCAATGAACGAGGCCTGCTGGAAGGAGCTCTCCGCCTTTCTGGACTGGGTGGACCAGACCCCTACGTTGAAGGCCGTCATTATAACCGGCGCCGGCGAAAAGGCCTTTGTGGCCGGCGCGGACATCAACTTCCTGAAGGAGCGCACCATGGTGTCCGCCCTGGAGGTGCTGGCCCAGCGTACCCTCCGCAAGCTGGCCGCCTGCAAGCTGCCGGTGATCGCCGCGGTCAACGGCTACGCCTTCGGCGGCGGCTGCGAGCTGGCCATGGCCTGCGACATCCGTATTTCCTCGGAAAAGGCCGCCTATGCCCTGCCGGAGCTGGGGCTGGGCATTCTGCCCGCCGGCGGAGGAACCCAGCGCCTGGCCAAGCTGGTGGGCGTGGGCCGGGCCAAGGAGATGATCCTGACCGGGCGCATCGTAAAGGCGGCGGAGGCCCTGGCCATGGGCCTGACCACCAAGGTGGTGGCGCCGGAGGAATTGATGGACGCCGCCTTTGAGACCGCCCGCTGCATTGCCCAAAAGGGTCCCTTTGCGGTCCGCCTGGCCAAGCAGGCGGTCAACGCGGCCCTGTCCACCGATGAGGATACCGGCATGATGATCGAGGCCCTCAGCTATGGCCTGGTCATTGCAAGCGACGACCGCATGGAGGGCGTGACCGCCTTCCTGGAAAAGCGCACCCCTGAATTTTCCGGCCATTGACCGGACCCAATTACATTGTTACCCCCCAAAAAACCTTTCATTAACGATCCTGCATGAGCAAAGGAAGTGAGGAACATCATGAGAGATGTTGTCATCGTTGCATACGGCCGCAGCGCGGTTGCCAGAGCCGGAAAAGGTTCCCTGAAAAACACCAATCCCATTGAATACAGCGCCCAGGTGCTGCGGGGCGTACTGGACAAAGTGCCCCAGCTGCCCGCGGAAGCCATCGAGGACGTGATCCTGGGCTGCGCCAAGCCGGAGCTGACCCAGCGCTATAACATCGGCCGCCTGGTGGCCCTTCGGGCCCAGCTGCCCTACAGCGTGCCCGGTCAGACCGTCAACCGGTTCTGTGCCTCCAGCCTTCAGGCCATCTCCACCGGCGCCAATATGATCCGCAGCGGCGAGGCTGAGGTGATCGTGGCCGGCGGCGTGGAATCCATGACCGACATCCCCTACATGGGGATCGGCAACCCGGAGTTCCGCAACCCGTGGCTGGACGAGCATGAGCCCGGCGCCTACATGAGCATGGGCATCACGGCGGAAAACGTGGCCGGGCAGTACGGCATCAGCCGGGTGGAGATGGAGGAATTTGCCGTGGAAAGCCATCAGAAGGCGGCAAAGGCCCAGAACGCCGGCATTTTGGCGGAGGATATCATTCCTGTGGACGCCGTGGACGACGAGGGCAACAAATTTGTCTTTGACCAGGACGAGTGCATCCGGCCCAACAGCAGCCTGGAGGCGCTGGCCAAGCTGAAGCCCTGCTTCAAGCCCGACGGCGTGGTTACCGCCGCCATCTCCTCTCCCACCAACGACGGAGCCTCCATGGTGGTGCTCATGTCGGCGGAAAAGGCCCAGGCTCTGGGCATCCGGCCCCTGGCAAAGTATGTGGGCTATGCCGTCACCGGCGTGGACCCCTGCTACATGGGCATCGGTCCCATTTCCGCCATTGAAAAGGTCATGAAGCTCACCGGCCATACCGCCGACGAGATGGATGTGATCGAGCTCAACGAGGCCTTTGCCTCCCAGGCCATCGCCTGCATCCGCACGCTGAATCTGGATATGGCCAAGGTCAATATCAACGGCGGCGCCATCGCGCTGGGCCATCCGCTGGGCGCCACCGGCGGCATCCTGGTCAGCAAGGCGCTGTCCCAGCTCCACCGCCAGAATGGCACCTACGCTCTGGTCAGTATGTGCATCGGCGGCGGTATGGGCGCTGCCGCCATATTTGAGGCCTGCTGAGCATCCGTCTGCGAATTGATAAAGGAGAATGTCGAATGGAAAAAATTCATAACGTGTGCGTCATCGGCGCCGGCGTCATGGGCAGACAGATCGCCTTGAACGGGGCTGTAAGCGGATTTCAGGTGGCGCTGACCGATTCCTTCCCCGCCGCGCTGGAAAAGGCGGGGGCGTGGGCCAAATCCTACCTGACCACCTCGGTGGAAAAAGGAAAAATGACTCAGGAAGAGATGGAGGCGGCCCTGGGCCGTCTGACGGTAGATCAGACGCTGGAGGACGCGCTGAAGCAGGCCGATCTGGTCATCGAGGCCATTATTGAGGAGGAGGAGGCCAAGCGGGAGCTGTTTACCACCGTCAGCAAAGTGGCCCCCGCCCACGCCATTGTGACCTCCAACTCCAGCTACATCCCCTCCTCCGTGTTTGCCCCCCTCTTTTCCGATCCCGGCCGTCTGGCCAACCTGCACTACTTCAATCCCGCCATGCGGATGAAGCTGGTGGAGATCGTCCGGGGAGCGCACACCGCCGATGAGACCATCGAGACTCTGAAGGAGTTTGTGTCCGCCGTGGGCAAGACCTATATCGTGGTCAACAAGGAGATCGAGGGCTTTGTGGTGAACCGTCTGCTGCGGGCGGTGCAGGACGAGGGCTACTTCCTGCTGGAGAACGGCATCGCCTCCTTTGAGGATATCGACAAGGGCGCCGAGCTGGGTCTGAATTACCCCATGGGCCCCTTCCGGCTGATGGACCTCACCGGCCTGGATATCAACTACTACAACCGCCAGCGGCACTATAAGGAGACGGGCGACGAGGCCGACCGTCCCCCCCGTGCGCTGGAGGAGCGCTTCCTCCGGGGAGACTACGGCAAAAAGACCGGGAAAGGCTGGTACTCCTATGAGTGACCCTGTGGGCAATGAATTGCTTCGGGTTAGCCGCAGCGGCGCCATCGCCACCATCACGCTGAACCGGCCGGAGGTCAGCAACGCCCTGGCCTCCGAATCCTATGCCGCCGTGGCGGAAGCCCTGGAGGCCTGCGGGAGAGATGCGGATGTTCGCGCCGTGATCATTACCGGCGAGGGAAAGCACTTTTCCGCCGGCGGCGATATCCGTAAATTCAAGGGCTATATTGAAAGCGGAACCTTCATTCAGCGGGAAAACGTGATTCGGGCCGGAAAAATGACCCAGGCGGTCCGCACCTGTCCCAAGCCGGTCATCGCCATGGTCAACGGCGCGGCGGCGGGCGCGGGCTGCGCGCTGGCCCTGTCCTGTGACTTCCGGATCATGACCCCCAAAAGCAGGCTGGGAATGTCCTTCATCAATATGGGCCTGTCCGGCGATACCGGATGTATGTATTTCCTGGAGCGCATGATCGGGGCGGCAAAGGCCTGTGAGCTGATGATGCTGGGCAGCATGGTGGACGGTCAGGAGGCGCTGCGCCTGGGGCTTGCCAGCAAATTGGTGCCGGAGGAGCAGCTTCAGACGGAGACCCTGGCGCTGGCGGAACAGCTGGCCCGGATGCCCACCCAGGCCATTGCCCGTCAGAAGCGGCTGAGCTATGAGTTTTTCTACCGTGACCTGGCGCAGTTCAACCTCCGGGAGGCTGACTATATGTATGAGACCTCCCGCACGCCGGATTATAAGGAAGCGGTCTATGCCTTCCTGGAGAAGCGAAAGCCGGAATTTACAGGACAGTAAGGAGGGTGCAATGTGAAACAGATGTTATCTGATATCAAGGTTCTGGATCTGACCACCACGGTGGCAGGAGCGGGCGCCGCCGCCATGCTGGCCGACTACGGCGCTCTTGTGATCAAGGTGGAGGGTCCTGACGGCGATCCCCTGCGGAAAATGCCGCCTTTTATGGAGGGCGAAAGCCTGGTCCACTGCTGGTTCAACCGGGGAAAGCAGTCCGTGGTTCTGGATCTGGAGACGGAGCGGGACGCCGCCGTCCTTGGGCAGATGATGAACGGAGCCGATGTGGTGGTGGAGGATTTCAGGCCCGGATATCTGGCCCAGAAGGGGCTGGGTTACGATGCGGTCTCAGCCGCCAATCCGGGGCTGATCTACTGTTCCGTCACCCCCTTTGGTCAGACAGGCCCCTACCGGGATAAAGAGGGAAATGATCTCATGGCCCAGGCCCTCTCCGGCGTCATGGAGATCACCGGCGAGATGGACGGTCCGCCGGAAAAGCACGGCACCCCGGTGGGCGATTACGCCGCCTCCCAGAGCGCGTACTCCGCCATTGTGGCGGCCCTCTGCCTGCGGCTCAAAACCGGTGAGGGACAAGCCATCGATGTGTCCACCATGCGCAACCTGATCTGGCTCAACAGCGCTGTGGACCGGATCAATGTCAATGTCTACACCACCAGAGAGGGCAACCACCATCCCGCCCTGTCCCCCTTCGGCCTGTTCTACGGCAACAACGGTCAGAGCGTCATCATCTGCGGCCTCAACGCCAAGATCTGGAGCTCTCTGTGCCATATCATCGGCCATCCGGAGTATATCGACGATCCCCGCTACTCCACCGTAAGCCAGCGTACCGCAAACCGCTTTGAAGTGGTGGAAATGCTGGAGACCTGGCTCAAGACCTTTGACAACATCCAGGACGCCATCAAGCTGCTGGAAGAGGGCAACGTCCCCTCCTGCCAGGTCTATGGCGCCAGGGAGGTCTTTTCCGATCCCCACTATACCGATCCCCAGGTGGGCTGGCTGGTCCAGGCGCCCACTCCCACCAGCCTGCAGGCCAAGGGAAAGGCCACTTATCTGACCCACAGTACCAACGCCAAATTCTCCAAGACACCCGGCAAAATCGGGCGGGCGCCCGACCTTGGCGAACATGACAGCGCTGTCACCGCACAGCTGGGGCTGAGGGAATGACTGTCATCCCATGACGCGATGTGTAAAGGAGGAAAAACGATGCAAGACCTGCTTTCGGGACTGAGAGTCTTGGACTTCACCACCAACGTGGCCGGGCCGGTGGCCACCGCCATGCTGGCCGACTACGGCGCTTCCGTGATTAAAGTGGAACGCCCGGTGCGGGGCGACGATAACCGCAGCTTCCCCCCCATGATGGACGGCCAGGGCTTTATCCATTTCTGGTGCAACCGGGGAAAACAGTCCATTACCATCGATCTTGGAGATCCGGACGGGAAGCGTATCGTGGAGCAGCTGGTCCGGGAGTGCGATATCGTGGTGGAGAGCTACCGCCCGGGCATTATGAAAAAGTTCGGCATGGACTATGAGAGCTTTGCCGCCATCAAGCCGGACATCATCTATTGCTCCGTGTCCGCCTACGGGCTTGTGGGCCCCTACTCCAAGCGGCCCGGCTACGATCTGATTGCCCAGGCCATGTCCGGTCAGATGGATCTGAACGGCGAGGCCGACGGCGCGCCCATGAAAAGCGGCATGACCCTGGGCGACTACTGGGCGGGACTGAACGCCTATTCCGCCCTGGTGACCGCCTGGTTCCACCATATGAGAACCGGCGAGGGGCAGATGATCGACGCCTCCCTGCTGCAGAACCTTCTGTTCAACAACGATACGGTGCTGGACTATAACATCGGCCGGTACAAGACCCGCTCCGGAAACGACCACCCCTACCACGCTCCTTACGGTCAGTTCCGGGGACCGGACGGACGTTACCTCATCATTTGCGTGGACCGGGACGAGGTCTGGGTCCGGATGGCCCGGCTGCTGGGCCATGAGGAGCTGGCGGGACTGACCGAGCAGGAGCGCATTGAGCACCGGCTGGTACACCAGAAGATGATCGAGGAGTGGCTCGGGGGATTTGAGACCACGGATCAGGCGCTGAAGGCCCTGGAGGAAGCGGCAGTTCCCTCCTGCAAGGTCAGCAACATGAAGGAGGTCAGCACCGATCCCCATGTGCTGGAGAATGAGTGGCTGACCCGGGTGGACCTGCCGGAGGACATCACCACCCTCCGCTCCTGGCTGACCCGCAACGTCAACGTCACCTTTTCCAAAACGCCCGGCGTTTCCAAACCCTCTCCCGCGCTGGGCAACTGCAACTACAGCGTACTGGAGCGGCTGGGCATGACGAAGGACGAGATTGATCAACTGCAGAAGAAGTGGAATCCGTAATTCAAACCGTTGGGTGTCCCAGTCAAGTATACCTGAGGAGGTAATAGTATGCCCCAGCTGGTCATAGCGCTGATCATTACGGTGCTGGTTATCATCTCTTTTTCCGTACAGGTGATACCCCTGCCTCTGACTGCCATGTTGGGGGCTCTGGCAATGGTGGTTTTTGGCATCATTGAACCTGCCGACGCCATCTCAGCTTTCGGTTCTGATACGGTTATGATGGTGGCTGGGGTAATCATCATCGGCAATGCCATTTTTGAGACAGGTCTGGCAGAAAAGCTGGGCGCTTCCATCCTGAATCTGCCTATCATCGGCGGCAAGGAAAAGCGGCTGCTTCTCATTGTAATGATCATTATTACCGTGTTGTCCGCCTTTGTCAGCAATACCGCCGCCGTAGCCATGTTCCTGCCCCTGGTGGCCTCCATTGCGCAGAGCTCCAACGGGAAGATCAAAAAGAAGAACTGCTATATGGCCATGGGTATTGCGTCGGTGGTAGGCGGTTTCTGTACCCAGTCCGGCTCCACGCCCCAGATGGTGGCGCAGGAGATCCTGCTGGAAACCGATGGCCTGCGGGGACTGACCTTTTTTGAGCTGACCAAGATCGGCGTCCTCATTGCCATTGTCATGTTCATTTACTTCCTCACGGTTGGCTACAGGCTTCAGGAGCGGTGCTTCAATTTCCCTGAGGTTCCCAATACCAGCACCACTCAGCAGACAGTTTCGCAAAGCACCTGGAAGCAGGTGGTTTCCGGCCTGATTTTGGTTGGCTGCGTCATTGGCTTTATTTCGGGCGTCCTTAGCTTCGGCATTATTTCTCTCCTGGGCGCCTGTGCCTGTATTCTCACCGGCTGCATTTCCCAGAAGCGGGTGTTTGAGACCATGGACTGGTCTACCATCATTGTGCTGGGCGGGTCCATCGGATTTGCCAACGGCATGGAAGAGAGCGGCGCGGTTAACCTGATCGGCGATGCGCTGGTCAACAGCTTCGGCCAGAATGGCGAAAATGTTCTGTTGGTCTTTGGGATGATCATTCTGCTGACGGCCCTGTTGAGCAATGTGATGTCCAACACGGCCACAGTGGCGGTATTGGCCCCTCTGGGCATCAATGTGGCGCTGAAAATGGGCGCTGATCCCATTACCTTTGTGATCGGAATTATTATTGCCAGCAATCTGGCCTTTGCGACCCCCATTGGTACGCCGCCCATGACCATGGTGCTGATCGGCGGCTACCGCTTTTCGGATTATGTGAAAGTAGGCGGACTATTTAACATCATTGCAGTCGTTGTCACCATATTTGCCGTACCCCTGCTCTATGGATTTTAAGGTGTTACACCCCGGAACGGAAAGGAGAATTTATGATGAAGGCCTCCGCGCTCTGTGATCTGCTTCATATTCAGTATCCCATCATGCAAGGAGGGATGCAGTGGCTGGCGACCCCGTCTCTGGCCGCGGCAGTCTCCAACGCGGGAGGGCTTGGCACCATAAACGCCTCTCTTTCCGAAAACCGGCAGGAGCTGATCGCGTTGATTCAGCGGACCCGGCAGCTGACCGACCGTCCCTTTGCCCTCAATATCTCAATGCTCCCCCATTTGGCGGCCGGCGACCGCACCGATGAATTTATGGAAGTGGCCATCCAGCAGCAGGTGCCGGTCATTGAGACCTCAGGCAGATCGCCGGCGGACTACGTCCCGGCGCTGCATCAGGCCGGGTGCAAGGTGGTCCATAAGGTGGCCTCGGTGAAGCACGCCCTCAAAGCGGAGGCGGCCGGTGTGGACGCCATCAGTATGATTGGCTTTGAGGCCGGCGGACATCCCGGCATGGACTATGTGGGCACCTTTGTGCTCCTGCCCAGCATCGTGGCAGCGGTCAAAATTCCGGTTCTGGCCGGCGGCGGCATTTGCGACGGAAAGAGCTATCTGGCCGCCCGGGCCTTGGGGGCCAGCGGCGTGATTATGGGTACCAGATTTTTGGCCTGTAAAGAGTGTCCGCTGCATGAAAACTTTAAAAACGTAATCCTTCAGGCCACGGAAAAGGACACCTTCCTGGTACAAAAGACCATTAAGAATGCCTGCCGCGTCTGGAAAAACCAGGCGTGTACCAAGCTCTATGAGCTTGAGGCCCATGGAAATCCCACCTTGCAGGACGTGCTTTACGTTGTCAACGGCCGCCGGCAGCGGCAGTGCTATGAAAGCGGAGACGTTCAAAGCGGCTCCTTCCCGGTGGGACAGTGCGTGGGACGCATCCACTCCATTCTCTCCGCCAAGGAGATCATTGAGGAGATTGTGAGAGACGCGGAAGCACAGCTCAAGGCGCTGCTGTAGCGTCAAAGCGCCCACAGACACTTCTACGCAATGTCAGGACCCATGTATCCGTGAGCTGCCGGTATTTTGCGGCCCAGCCTCAGCCTGCCGCCGGCTTGCGTTTTCCTGCAAATCCACCTGGGACAACCTCCCGCCATCGGTTCTGGTTCCGTAAAGTGTGGCCGCAGAAAGCGGAGATCCAATGGTCTTTGCACCTTCCCCCGGGCGCATTGTCATGTGCCCGGGGGAAGGTGCGTTTTGTACCGCCTGGCGGGAAGGAGGGCAAGCGGATGCTGAAAAAATGGAGACAAAAAAATTCCCGGTTCTTTTTGAAGGACAGGGCGACCCTAACCAAACTGGCCCTGGCCTCCTATATGGGCTTTTTTCTGGTGTGGGCCTTGGGATTCCAGGCCACGGCCAGCATTAGCATCAGCGCCATCATGACCATTCCTCACGGCTCCACGGCAAGCAGGACCAGCGCCTACATACGAAAGCGGATGCTGGCGCAGATCATTGGTGTGGCCGTGGCCTATCCCCTGTATCTGTGGTTTCAGTGGGTCCCCTGGCTCCATGACTCCCAGCGGCTGGCCCTGCCCATGACCCTGTCCCTTCTCATTACCGCCGCCATAAATCGGAAACTGCGCCTGAAGATTGCGGATATCACCATGCTGATGCCCGGCTATCTGGTCATCCTCATGACCCCCGGCTATGAGCTCTATCCCCTGATGCGGCCGGTCTATGTGCTGCTGGGGGTATTGATCGGATATGGTCTGAATGTGGTGCTCTTTGCGCCGGATTACGGTATCCTGGTGGAAAACAGCCTGGAGGAGATACAGGAGCAGCTGTGCCGGCTGATGGAACAGGCACAGCCCCTCTCCCACGAACAGCGGGCGGAGCTGAACCGGACCAAAACACAATTGGACGCCGCCAAAGGGTACCTGCTTTGCCTGAGGGAGGATAAGAAAAGGTATGCTGCCGATGAAACCAGGCTGGCCCAATTTGAGGCCCATTTAGGGGCATGGGAGGCAGGATTTCATATTCTGCGGGCAGATTTGCCGGAGGGGGACTCTTGTGACTATTACAGCACGGCTCAGGCCCTTTTTCAGCGGCACAAGGCCATCCTAAATGGAGAAAGCGCCGCCCTGGATCAGATGACCTATCCATCCGGGCAGATGCTCTCTCAGGGGGTTCCCCTGGCCCGGCTGATCTGCTATGGACAGGCGCTGGCGGTTCTTGCCGCTGTGGCGGAAGCCCCGCAGCAGACAAAAAATGAAGTATAAAGGCGCTTCCTGTCTCCAGGAAGCGCCTTTCGCTGTATAAAAAGATCCGTTTGCCGGTCAGTCCAGCTTCAAATCTCCCTCTTTGATCCAGCCGATCCTGCGGAAGAACAGGCCGAACAGCCAGGTGAGGACGGCGGGAAGCACAAAGCAGATGAGGATCATCCCCGTCCAGTCAAAGGCGGTGATGGCCGCCTTGGCACCGGTGGCCACGTCGTTGACCCAGCCGGTGTACACCCCGATGGGGCCCACCATGCCGCAGGTGCCCATGCCGGAGGCCACGCCGGAGGCCGGGTCGTTCATCTGAAACCCAAAAACACAGGTGGCCAGAGGCCCGGTGATGGCGGAGGTCAGGATGGCGGGCAGCCAGATCCGGGGATTTTTGACGATGTTGCCCATCTGGAGCATGGAGGTGCCCAGACCCTGGCTCACCAGACCGCCCCAGCGGTTCTCCCGGAAGGAGAGCACGGCGAAGCCCACCATGTTGGCGCAGCAGCCCGCCACCGCGGCTCCGCCCGCCAGGCCGGTAAGGCCGATGGCGGCGCAGATGGCCGCCGACGAGATGGGCAGGGTGAGGGCAATGCCGATGACCACCGACACCACAATGCCCATCCAGAAGGGCTGGAGGACGGTGGCCCACTTGACGAAGTCGCCGATGGAGGAGGCCGCCGTGCCGATGGCGGGGGCCCACAGGGCGGACAGCCCCACGCCCGCCAGGATGGTCACCAGGGGGGTGACCAGAATGTCGATTTTGGTCTCCTTGCTCACCACCTTGCCCAGCTCGGCGGCAATGACGGCGATAAAGAGCACCGCCAGAGGCCCACCGGCCCCTTTGCCTCCGTCCAGGGTGGTGGAGCCCAGAGCGTTGGCGGCGTAGCCCACGGTGACCAGGGAGAAGAGCACCAGGGGGGGCGACTGGAGGGCGTAGCCGATGGCCACCGCCATAGCCGCGCCGCTCATGGCCGAGCAGTAGCCCCCCACCTCCACCAGAAAGGCCAGCCCCAGCTGTTTGCCCAGAGTGTCCAGGATGGTGCCGATGAGCAGGGAGCAGAACAGGCCCTGGGCCATGGCCCCCAGGGCGTCCACCCCGTACCGCTTGGCGGAAATCACAATGTTTTTCTTTTTGAGAAATGCCGAAATCTGTCCCATAACCAGTTCCTCTGTCAAAAAGTCATTACAGGTGTCATGACACCTTAATGCACTATTATACTGGACCAGAAATATTTGTCAAGGAAAAGATGTCCGCTGCCCGGAAATGTGGTAAAATAGTTTGAAAAAGCGGCCGATCAATACCTTCCCCCCCTCAGGGGGGAAGGTGGCCCAGAGGGCCGGATGAGGGGGCCCCCTCATCAGTCTCGCTGCGCGCGACAGCTTCCCCCCTCAGGGGGGAAGCTATATAGAAAGGATGAGCTCTGTGACATTATCCGAACGTCTTGGCACCCGGACGGACATCACCGCCGGGGTGATAATTACCTTCCGCACCCTGTCCCGCCACCCCCACCCCTCCCACCACGAGGAGGAAGTGGGTCAGGACTATATGGAGTTTCTCCGGGGCCTGGGCCTCTCCCCCGTCCGGGATGAGGCGGGCAATGTGATGGCCAACTGTCCCGCCACCCCGGGCCGGGAGGGCGAGCCCCTCCTCATCCTCCAGGGCCACATGGACATGGTGTGTGCCGTGGCCCCCGGCAGCGGGTTTGATCCCCTCACCCATCCGGTGACCATTCTGGAACAGGACGGTTACCTGTGTACCGACCGCCGCTCCTCCCTGGGGGCGGACAATAACCTGGGCAACGCCGCCGCCCTGTGGGTGGTGAGCCGTGGGGTAAGTCACGGCCCCCTGCGGTTCCTCTTCACCGTAGGCGAGGAGATGGGCCTGGAGGGGGCCAAGGTGGTGGACCCGGCCTGGCTGGCCGGGGCGGCCTTTTTGCTCAACACCGACGGTTTTCACCTGGGCCGGGCCATTGTGGGCTCCGCCGGAGGGCGGCGGGAGTGCTGGACCCGGGCCCTGGACACCTGCCCCGCCCCGGCGGGTGAGGCGTGGCGCATCTCTCTTACCGGCGGCACCGGCGGCCACTCCGGCGACGACATCCACCTGGGCCGCATCAATCCCATCAAGGTGCTGGCCGCTTATTTGAAGGAAGCGCCCGCCCTGGCGGTGGCCGATTTCACCGGCGGCTCCGCCTTCAACGCCATCCCCGCGGCGGCAGAGGCGGTAGTGGTGGGACAAAAGCCCGATCTGGGAGCGCTGAAGGAGGCCCTCCTCCCCTTCCATGCCACCGACCCAAATCTGAAGCTGGACCTGTCCCCTGCTGATCGCCCTGAGACGGTGTGGACGGCCCACTTCCGCCAAAGGGTGCTGGACCTGATTACCGCTCTGGGCCATGGTGTGTTTGCCATGGACCCCCAGTTCCCCGGCGTGGTGGGGGCCTCGGCCAATCTTGGGGTGATCCGGTGTGAAGGGAATTACCTTGCCATCCGCCTCTTCCTCCGTGCCGCCCGGGAGGAGGACGAGAGGGCCATGGCGGAGGACAACCGCCGGTTGGCGGAACAGGCGGGCTTCTCCCTGTCTGTCACCGGCTATCCCGGCTGGCCGGGAGACAAAAACAACCCCCTGGCCCAGGCACTGGACCGGGTGTACCGGGTCCAGACCGGGCGGGGGCTGGAAGTGAGCGCGGTCCATGTGGGGCTGGAGCCCTCGGTGTTCCGGGCGAAAGCGCCGGAGCTGGTGATGGCCTCCACGGGACCGGATATTCTGGACGCCCACTCGGTGGACGAGCGGGCGCCGCTGGCGGGTCTGCCGGATTACGCCCTGCTGCTGGCGGGGCTGCTGGAGAAAGGGGTCAGCTGAGCAGCTCCTTGTACAGGGCGGGGGCGTCGGCCTTGCCCACGTGCTCGGCCACCGACAGCACCTCCACCTTCACGGTGCGCTCGCCGAAGCGCAGCTCCAGCACATCCCCCACCTTCACGTCGTAGCTGGCCTTTACCGGCCGGCCGTTGGCGGTCACCCGCTGGTTGTCGCAGGCCTCGTTGGCCACCGTCCGGCGCTTGATGAGCCGGGAGACCTTGAGCCATTTGTCCAGGCGCATAGTTGAGTCCTCCTTGTTCTTTCAAACGATACGATTACAAAAATGCCCGTCCTTCCGGACGGGCATTTTTTATGGGTCAATTACTGAGCCACAGCGTCCTTCAGGGCCTTGCCGGGCTTGAACACGGGCACCTTGGAGGCGGGGATCTTGATGCTCTCCTTGGTCTTGGGGTTGCGGCCGGTGCGCTCGGCACGGCACTTCACCTCAAAGGCGCCAAAGCCAACCAGCTGCACTTTGTCACCCTCGGCCAGGCACTGGGAAATGACCTCGATAGCGGCGTTGATGGCAGTCTCGGTATCCTTCTTGGACAGGCCGGCCTTCTCGGCGGCCGCATTGATCAGTTCAGCCTTGTTCATTTGGTGCGTTCCTCCTGTTTTGCTCTGTACTTGAATATTTACTTAAGGCGTCTGCCTTTAAGTTTCCTTGGCGCGCTCCCATAGCTTGTCCAGTTCTTCCAGAGCCATGCCCTCCATGGCCTGATTCTGGGCGGCGGCCAGCGCCTCCACCTTGGCGAACCGGCTGATGAACTTGTCGGTGGCTTTGCCCAGCGCCACCTCCGGGTCTGCCTTCAAAAAGCGGGAGACGTTGACGGCGGAGAAGAGCAAATCTCCCAGCTCCTCCTCCACGTTGGTGCCCTGGGCCACGGCGGTTTTCAGCTCCTCCAGCTCCTCGGACAGCTTGTCCAGAGCGCCGGAGATATCCGGCCAGTCGAAGCCCGCCTTTTTGGCCTTTTTCTGCACCTTCTCCGCCCGCCACAGGGCGGGCAGAGAGCGGGCCACGGCGTCCAGGGCGTCGGTGTTGGTGGCCTGGCCCTTTTCCTTGCGCTTGAGCTCCTCCCAGTTGGTGAGCACCTCGCCGGTGCCGGTTACGCTCACGTCCCCAAACACATGGGGGTGGCGGTAGATGAGCTTTTTGCACACGCCGTCGGCCACGTCGTCCAGATTGAACCGGCCGGCCTCCTGTTCCATGCGGGCGTGGAAGAGCACCTGGAGCAGCACGTCGCCCAGCTCCTCCTTCAGGTGGTCGGGGTTTTTCTCGTCAATGGCCTCCACGGCCTCATAGGCCTCCTCCAGGAAGTTGCGGCGGATAGACTCATGGGTCTGTTCCGCGTCCCAGGGGCAGCCGCCGGGGGCGCGGAGGATGCGGACAATCTCCTCCAGGTCCCGAACGTCATAGGAATCCTTATACTGAAAATCTACCATATTTCAAGGCCTCCTGCAACCTCTTTTTCCAAAAAAGTCAGCGAATCCGCAAGAGTTTCGCAATCTTATCACCCTTGGGCATCATTTCCAGGTCCTCCTTGGACAGCACCTTCAGCACCACGATGAGGATGACGTACACCACCACGCCGGCCAGGATGCCGCCGCCGGTGGCAATGGCGTTTTTGATGAAGGAGCCGGAGAAGTACCGGGCCAGCAGGCCCTGGCAGCCCCAGGCCGCCGCCGCCATAAAGAGGGAGGCGATGAGGGGCTTGACAAAGACGGGGATGAGCCGGGGGGGCTGGGGCACCAGGCGCTTGATGATGATGAGGTTGAGCACCGACACGATCACGAAGCAGGTCAGGGTGCCGATGGGGGCGCCGTAGATCATGAACTTGGGGTTGCCCACCAGGGTGTAGCTGACGATGACCTTGGCCACGCCGCCGATCACCATGGTGATGATGGGCAGGTTGATGATGCCGTTGGCCTGGAGGATGGCGGAGGCCACCACCTGGATGCACACGAAGAGGGAGGCGATACCCAGGATGGACAGCAGAGGTCCGGCAATGGTCTCATCCACGTTGCCGGCGGTGAGCAGCTGGATAATGGGGGTGCCCAGGGCGAACAGACCGAAGCCGCAGGGCAGGGCGATGAGGGCGGAGATGCGCATGGCGGACTCGGTGGTGCGGTGGGCGCCCAGGCTGTCCCGCCGGGCGATGCAGGCGGACACGGCGGGCACGATGCAGGCGGTAAAGGGAACCATGAGGTTGAAGGGCAGGTTGTAGATGCTCATGGTCTTGCCGTAGATGCCGTACAGTCCCCGGGCGGAGTCCAGCACCGGGTTGAGCTGGGTGTCCGGATTGGTGAGCACCTCCGCCTGGAAGGCGGCCAGGTTCTCCTGGAAGATCTCCACCGCCTTGGGGAAGATGTCCAGCACGCTGTTGGAGATGCCGGTAAGGCCGTCCTGAATGGCGGTGAACACGGTTTGCAGCTGACTCTGCACCAGGTTGGTGTCGATGAGGTTGACGATGGACAGGGTGCAGGAGCTGAGGGTGATGGGCACCGCCAGCTTGAGCAGGTGGGAGAGGATGCTTCTGCTGCTGTCGGGCACGTCGCTGGAAGGGGTCCGATCCCGCCGGTTGGTGCGGATGTGGTTAAAGACCAGATAGCACACCGACAGAATGGAGCCGATGGACACGCCCAGCAGCGCGCCGGAGGCGGACAGCCGGTTTTTCAGGTCCTCGTCGGGGATGGCGGAGTTGAGGATGAGGAAGGCCAGGGCCAGGCCCAGGAACATCTTGGACAGGGCCTCAATGACCTGGGAGACGCCGGTGGGCACCATGTTCATGTGGCCCTGGGCGTAGCCCCGGAAGGCGGAGCAGATGCAGGTACACAGCACCGCCGGGGACAGGGCCAGCACGGCAAAGACGGCCTTCTCGTTTTGCAGCACATACTTGGCCACAATGGGAGAGAACACCGACATACACACGAAGCTGAACAGGCCCATGAACAGGAACGCGAAGAAGGCCACCTGGAACACCCGGGACTTCTGATTCCGGCGGCCCAGGGTGTTGCACTCGCTCACCGTCTTGGACAGGGCCACGGGCAGGCCCGCGGTGGAGATGGTGAGGAAGAAGGTGTAAATGTTGTAGGCCGCGTTGAAGTCGCCGTAGGCCTCGTCGGACAGCAGGGCGGTCAGCGGGATCTTGTAGATGGCGCCGATGACCTTGACGATGATGGTGGTCATGGCCAGAATGGCCGCCGCGCCGTAGAAGGTATTTTTTTTCTGCTGGTTTGACAACGGTAATCCCCCTTAGTTGTTCTGGAACAGCAGAGGCAGGGCGTAGTCCGCCACTTCCCGTCGTACCCGCTCCAGGTCGATGGTCAAAAAGTCCCCATCCTTGTATATGACCTTGCCCCGGGCCATATTCATGCACACGTCGGAGCCGTGGGCGGCGTAGGCCAGGTTGGAGATCACGCTGTGGCAGGGGGTCAGGTTCAGGTGGGAGAAGTCCACCAGGATCAGGTCGGCCTCATAACCGGCCTCAATGACGCCGGTCTTGCGGCCCAGAGCCACGCCGCCGTCTCGGGTGGCCATCTTCAGGGCGTCCAGGGGCAGCAGGGCCAGGGGATCGCAGTTAGCCCCGTTGTGGAGGATGGCGGCAAACTTCAGGTCGCTGAAGAAGTCGGTGCAGTTGTTGGAGGACACGCCGTCGGTGCCCAGGCACACGTTGACCCCCGCCTGCTTCATGGCGGGCACCGGGGCAATGCCGCTGCCCAGCTTCAGGTTGGAGATGGGGTTGTGGATGGAGGAGATCCCCTTCTCGGCCATGATGGCCCAGTCCTCAGGGATGGTCCAGACACAGTGGGCGGCAATGGCCCGGCCGTCCCACACGCCGTACTCGTCCAGGGTCTGGATGGGGGTCTTGCCGTGGCGGGCCAGGCAGGCCTCATGCTCCGCCTTTGTCTCGGAGATGTGGACGTGCATCCCCAGGCCGTGGTCCCGGGCGTAGTCGGCCATCCACTGCCACAGCTCCTTCCGGGAGGTGTACTCCCCGTGGATGGAGGCGTCGATGCGGATCTGGCCGTCGTTGTAGTTGTGCCACTTTTCGGTCAGCTCCCGCTGGGCCACGCAGTCGCCGTGGGTGGCGGGGTCGAAGGTGTCCCCGAAGAGCACGCCGCCACAGCACAGGTTGGCGCTGATCCCGGCGGAGGCCACCTCCTGGGCGATGATGTCGGTGTGCATATACATATCCGCGATGGTGGTGACGCCGGAGGCGATCATCTCCGCCAGACCCAGGGCGGTGCAGGACCGGACGGCCCGGTCGTCCCAGCGGGCCTCCACCGGGAAGATGTAGTTGTTCAGCCAGTCCTGGAGGTTGTTGCCGTCGCCGTAGCCCCGCATGGCGGTCATGGGCACATGGGTGTGGGCGTTGACAAAGCCGGGCATGAGCACGTTGCCCTTGCCGTCGATCTCCTGGTCAAAGGTTCCCTGGGGGCGGACGGCGCCCACGGAGACGATCTTGGTGCCCTCCACCGCCACATAGGCGCCGGGCAGGACGGTGCCCGCCTGGTCCATCAGCACGGCGGTGCAGTTGTGAATGAGAATGGACATAGTTTTGTCTCCTTTGGTTGAAATAGACAAGACCTTCCCCCCTGAGGGGGGAAGGTGGCCTGAAGGGCCGGATGAGGGGGCGTGCGTCACGGGAATCCCCCTCATCAGTCAGCCTGCGGCTGCCAGCTTCCCCCCAGAGGGGAGAAGCTTCGTCTTACCCGATCTGCTTCAGGCAGGAGAGCACCAGCCGGGAGAACTTGTCCTTGCAGGCCTCAGCGGCCTCCAGCACCTCCTCCTCGGAGAGGGGCTGATCCAGAATCCCGGCGGCCATGTTGGACAGGAGGGTGAAGCCCAGCACCTGCATCCCGCAGTGGCCGGCCACAATGACCTCGGGGGCGGTGGACATACCCACCGCGTCGGCCCCGGCCATGCGGGCGAAGCGCACCTCGGCGGGGGTCTCGTACTGGGGACCGGGGAAGTACATATACACGCCTTCCTTCAGCTCGATGCCCAGCTCCCCGGCGGCCTTCCGGGCCACATCCTGGAGGGCGGGGGTGTACAGGTGGGAGGCGTCGGGGAAGCGCACGCCGAACTCGGGCAGGTTCTCGCCCCGCAGGGGGGACTCCATGAAGATCTTGATCTGGTCGGTAATGAGCATCAGGTCGCCCGCCTTCCAGCTGGTGTTGACGCAGCCGGCGGCGTTGGTGACGATGAGGGTGTCGCAGCCCAGCAGCTTGAGCACCCGGACGGCGTAAGCCACCTCCTCGTAGGAGTAGCCCTCATAGTGGTGCATCCGGCCCTGCATGACGGCTACGCTCTGGCCCTCCAGGGTGCCGAACACCAGGCGGCCCTTGTGGCCGGGAGCGGTGGAGGCCTTGAAGTGGGGGATCTCCCCGTAGGGCACGGCAATGGCGTTCTCCACGATATCCCCCATGTAGCCCAGGCCGGAGCCCAGGATCATGGCCACCTTGGGGGCAAAGGTACCGATCTTGCTGCGGATGTAGTCGGCGCTCTCCTGATACTGCGCAAAGGTATAGTTCATAAATGATCCTCCTTAACAGCGGATGAAAGTAAAAGTTTTCGGTCCTATGAAAGGTTAATCTATGTAATTATACACCTTGTAATAGCAAAAAGCAACGAGGATTGCAGGCCGGAAAGGGGAACAGAAGTTCCAGAACTCCCCTCTTGACTGGTACGTTTGTTCGATATATAATGGGGCCAAAGGGGGGAGTACGGTGGAGCTGATGGACAAGCTGACCATTTTGGCGGACGCGGCCAAATATGACGCAGCCTGCACCTCCAGCGGGGTGGACCGGCGGGGAGGCAAGGGCATGGGCAGCACCATGGCCGCCGGGTGCTGCCACTCCTTCTCCGCCGACGGGCGGTGTATTTCACTTTTAAAAGTGCTGTATACCAACCGCTGTATCTACGACTGCGCCTACTGTGTCAACCGCCGGTCCAACGACCTGCCCCGGGCGGCCTTCACCCCAAGGGAGCTGGCGGAGCTGACCATGGCCTTCTACCGGCGCAACTATATCGAGGGCCTGTTCCTGTCCTCGGCGGTGTGGGTCAGCCCCGACCGTACCACCGAGGAGATGATATCCGCCCTCACCCTCCTGCGGCAGGAGTACGGCTTTCACGGCTATATCCACGCCAAGGCCATCCCCGGGGCCGACCCGCTCCTCACCCAGCGGCTGGGCCAGCTGGCCGACCGGCTATCCGTCAACATTGAGCTGCCCAGCGAGGACAGCCTCCATAAATTGTGCCCGGACAAGGAGAAAAAGGCCATTCTGGCCCCCATGGCCCAGATCCGGGACGGCATCACCCAGGCCAAGGGGGAGCTGGTGAGGTACAGGCACGCCCCCCGCTTTGCCCCGGCGGGCCAGTCCACCCAGATGATCATTGGGGCCACCCCCGAGAGCGACAAGCACATTTTGACCCTGACCCAGGCTTTATATGACCAGTATAAGCTGAAACGGGTGTTTTTCTCCGCCTATATGCCGGTGTCCGACAGTTCCCTCCTCCCTGCCCGGCGGGACTTCAAGCCGCCCCTGCTGCGGGAGCACCGGCTGTACCAAGCCGACTGGCTGCTGCGGTTCTACCACTTCCGGGCGGAGGAGCTGCTGGACGAGGCCCACCCCAATTTCGACACCCGGGTGGACCCCAAGTGTGCCTGGGCCCTGGGGCACATGGAGCAGTTTCCGGTGGAGGTGAACCGGGCCGACTATGAGACTCTCCTGCGGGTGCCCGGCATCGGGGTGGTGTCCGCCAAACGGATTTTAACCGCCCGGCGGGTGGGGCCCCTCACCTTCTCGGGCCTGAAAACCCTGGGGGTGGTGCTAAAACGGGCCCAGTATTTTATCACCTGCTCGGGGAAAATGCTGGAGGGGCTGAGGGTGAACCCCGACGGGGTGCTCCGCCATCTGGTGGCCCTGGAAAGGCCCGCCCTGGCGGGCCATGAGCCGGAACAGCTGTCATTGTTCTGAGGGGCGGCCTTTATGGCCGCCCGTCTCCCCCATCCGCACCGTGAAAGGAGGTCCCCATGGACTGGCCCAGATTTGCCTACGAATACGACGGCAGCTTTGCCGGATTTCTCACCTGCGTGTTTGAAGCCTACGCCCACAAGGAGGAGCCCGCCTGCTTCCTCACCCACGGGGACGGCCGGATGACCCTGTGGCCGGAGCGGGCGGTGGACACCGACCACCAGAAGGCCCGGCGGGTGTACCGCTCCCTGGAGCGGAGCATGGGCGCCCAGGGCAAGCGGCTGGTGACCTACGGCTTTCTCACCTGCCTGGAGGAGCGGGAGCTAATCCTGTGGGACTTTCTCCGGCTGGGCTACGAGCGGGGGCCGTCGGTGGTGCGGGACCTGACAAACCCCCGGGTGGCCGCGCTGGGCAAGGCGGTGGGGCACCTGACAAACGAGGCCCACCTGCTCAAGGGCTTCACCCGCTTTTCCGATCAGGACGGGGTGCTGGCCGGGGAGATTCAGCCCCAAAACCGGGTGCTCCCCCTGCTGCGGCCCCACTTTGCCGCCCGCTACCCCGGGGAGACCCTGGTGCTCTACGACCGCACCCACCGGGAGGCCCTGTTCTGCCAGAAGGGAAAGTGGGCCATCGTGCCCCTGGACCGGTTCCACCTGGCCCCGCCCGGGGCGGGGGAGCTGGATTGGCGGGCCCTGTGGCGGCAGTTTTACGATACCATTGCCATTGAGGGCCGCTATAACCCCAAATGCCGTATGACCCATATGCCCAAGCGCTACTGGGGCACCATGACCGAATTTCAGCGGGAGGCTCCATCCCCCTCCGGCGCTATGGAACAAATTTGAAGGACGCGCTGCAAAATTGCGGCGCGTCCCCCTTTTTCCCGGGAAAAGAGGGGGGAAAGGATTCTTCCGGAGACGAATTTTCTTGACAGAAGGCCCGTACAGCCTTAAAATAGTTTCGGTGCATTTTTTGAAGGGCAAGGGGTACGCTCTTCAAATTTTTGTGCGGGTCGGACAAATCCGTGCCCGCCGCCCACATGGGAATTGAACAAAACGATCGAAACAAAAATCCAAACAGATGGAGGTGTGAACCCGGCTCATGTTGCAAATTATATTAGCAGCCGTGATTGCGTTTGTGGTGGCGGCTGTGGTGTTTTTTGCCCTTGGCATCCAGTACCGCCGCCGCGTGGCGGAGAAGGAGATCTCCAGCGCGGAGGAGGAGGCCAAGCGCATTATCAACGAGTCCATCAAGAGCGCCGAGAGCAAGAAGCGCGAGGCCCTGGTGGAGGCCAAGGAGGAGATCCTCCAGGCCCGCAACGAGTACGAACGAGAAGTGAAAGAGCGCCGGGCCGACCTGCAGAAGCAGGAGCGGCGCTTGCAGCAGAAGGAAGAGAACCTGGACCGCAAGACCGAGAACATGGAGAAGAAGGAGGACACCCTGCAGCGCAAGCTGGCCGAGCTGGAAGAGGCCCGGGAAGAGGTGGCCACCGTCAAAAAGACCCAGATGGAGGTGCTGGAGCGGATCTCCGGCTTTACCGCTGAGGAGGCCAAGGACTACCTGATCAACCAGCTGGCTGAGGAAGTGACCCACGAGTCGGCCATGAAGGTGCGGGAGATCGAGGCCCAGTTCAAGGAGGAGGCAGACCAGAAGGCCAAGGAGATCCTGTCCCTGGCCATCCAGCGCTGCGCCGCGGACCATGTGGCGGAAGCCACCGTCTCTGTGGTACCCCTGCCCAACGATGAGATGAAGGGCCGCATCATCGGCCGCGAGGGCCGCAACATCCGCACCCTGGAGACCCTGACCGGGGTGGACCTGAACATTGACGACACCCCCGAGGTGATCACCGTCTCCTGCTTCGACCCCGTCCGCCGGGAGATCGCCCGGCTGGCTCTGGAGAAGCTGATCCAGGACGGCCGCATCCACCCCACCCGCATCGAGGAGATGGTGGAGAAGGCCAAGCGGGAGGTGGACGCCACCATCAAGGCCGAGGGCGAGCGCGCCGTGTTCGAGACCAACGTCCACGGCCTGCACCCCGAGCTGATCAAGCTGCTGGGCCGGATGCGCTACCGCACCAGCTACGGCCAGAACGTTTTGAACCACTCCATCGAGGTGTGCCATCTGGCCGGTCTGCTGGCCGCCGAGATCGGCGCCGACGTCACCGAGGCCAAGCGGGCCGGTCTGCTCCACGACCTTGGCAAGGCCATCGACCATGAGGTGGAGGGCTCCCACGTCCAGATCGGCGTGGAGCTGGCCCGGAAGTACCGGGAGAGCGAGAACGTGATTCACGCCATCCAGGCCCACCACAACGATGTGGAGCCCCAGACGGTGGTGGCCTGCCTGGTCCAGGCGGCCGACGCTATCTCCGCCGCCCGGCCCGGCGCCCGGCGGGAGAACCTGGAGAACTACATCAAGCGTCTGGAGAAGCTGGAGGAGGTCACCTCCTCCTTCCCCGGCGTGGAGAAGTCCTACGCCATCCAGGCGGGCCGGGAGGTCCGCATCATGGTGGCCCCCGACAAGGTCAGCGAGGACCAGATGGTGCTGCTGGCCCGGGACATCGCCAAGAAGATCGAGGAAGAGCTGGAATACCCCGGCCAGATCAAGGTGAATATGATCCGGGAGACCAAAGTGGTGGATTACGCCAAGTAATCAAAGGGATGAAACCGGCGGGCTGCGTTAGCAGCCCGCCGGTTTTTGTTTAGATGCCTTTGTATTTCCGCCGGGTGGCGATGCCGCCCCGGATGTGGCGCTCGGCCTTGTTCTCCTCCAGCACCCCCTTTACCTGGAGGTACAGGGGCCGGTTGAAGGAGGGCAGGCGTTCGCTGAGGTCCTTATGTACGGTGGATTTGCTGATGCCGAACTGCCGGGCGGCGGCCCGCACCGTGGCACGGTTCTCTATGATGTAAAGCGCCAGCCGGCAGGCGCGTTCCTCGATGTTCCCTTTCAAGCAGCAACACTCCTCCATTCATTCTCTGGTGGAGTATATGAGGTGGGGCGGACAGATATTTCTGTCCCGGCGGGAAAGGGGCTTGTAATGTAGAGCGGCTTGGTAGATAATAGAGGGGCGTCAAAGCGGAAAACAGGCCGCCTTATGGAAGAAAAAGGGCAAAAACGGGCATGATACCGCCGAGACCCTACTATCTTAAATTCATGACGGAGAAAGTGACTCTATGCAATTCAAGCAACTGACCATGGATCAGATTTCCCTGGTGCAACCTTATTTCCGGCAGATGAGATCCAGGACCTGCGACTTTACGGTGGGCGGAATGTTCATGTGGCGGAATTACTATCATATGGAGTATGCCGTGGTGGACGGGACCTTCTACTCCCGCCTCCACGACCAGGACGGACAGGTGTATTATAACCTCCCTCTGGGCGAAACGGTGGCCCACGGGATCGGGGCACTGAGGAAGCTGACGGAAGGCGGGCCCCTGAAATTCTGCACCGTGCCCGAGTGTTATCTGGAGGAAGTGCAGTCGCTCTGCCCCAGGTGTGCTGTCAGCGAGCAGACCGATTTCGCCGACTATCTGTATCTGGCCTCCGACCTGGCCCAGCTGGGGGGCAAGCGGTACAGCGGCCAGCGCAACCAGATCAGCCAGTTCAAGCGGGCCGTGGAGGGGTGGTCCTTCGATCCCCTGACCGCCGGAAACCTGGGGGCGGTGGAGGAATTTTTCACCCACACCTATCTGTCCGGGGCGGGCGCCGGGTCCACGGAGCAGGAGGAGAACCGCCGGGTGCTGGAGGTGCTGCAAAACCTGGACCGGTACGGCATGGTGGGGGGTGTGCTCACCGCCGACGGGGCCATCGTGGGTTTCTCCCTGGGGGAAATCGTCAACGACACCCTGTTCACCCACATCGAGAAGGCCGACCGGAACTGCAAGGGGGCCTATCAGATGCTGGTCAACCAGTTTGCCGCCGCCTATGGGAGCGGGGACGTGACCTATATCAACCGGGAGGAGGATATGGGCGACCCGGGCCTGCGGCGGGCCAAGCAGGCCTACCACCCCGTGGAGCTGCTGAAAAAATATGTGGTGGAGATCATGTAACACAGCGGGACGCGCCGTTTTAGGGCGCGTCCCGTTTTGCCGTTCTGTGCCGGGGAGATATTTCCTGTGAGGAGGAATGGTGGTACAATGGAGGAACCAAAAAAGTTTTGCCGGAATAAAACCGGGGGTGCCTCTTCAGACACCAACAGACAGAAACGTTCCAAAGGGAGGAAGTCATATGCAGCTTTTATCCGATCTGTCCAACACCGAGGCGGTGGCCCGGCTCCGGGCAGGGGATGAGGAGGTCTTTTCCCAGCTGTATCAGACCTGTTACCGCATGGTCTATCTCCAGGCCATGAAGATCCTGGGGCAGCCCGATCAGGCGGAGCAGGTGGTGCAGGATGTGTTCATCACCGTGTTCCGCTCCATCGATAAGCTGAAGGACCCGGAGGCCCTCCGGTCCTGGATCGGTGGTATTGCCGTCCGGCTGGCCCTCCATCAGCGGAAGATGCAGACCGACTCCCGTGAGTTCGCTCTGGAGGAGGAGGCTATGTTTGACCTTCTGGATTCCGGTCCCCCCGTGTCCTCGCCGGAGGATACCCTGTGCGAGCGGGACACGGGACTGATCCTGGGGGAGCTGGTGGACCAGCTCCCCGACGAGCAGCGCACCGCCGTCATGCTCTACTACTACGACCAGTGCCCCATCCGGCAGATCGCATCCATCCTGCAATGTGCCGAGGGCACCGTAAAAAGCCGCCTGAACTATGCCCGTAAGGCCCTGGAAAAGCTGATCCTCCTGCGGGAGCAGCGGGATGGGGTGCGGCTCCACGCCCTCAACCCGGGACTGCTCTTCCTGGCCCTGCTGCTCCAGGAGCAGAATCTGGCGGTGGACCAGCAGACCGTGGAGCGGGGGCTGCTGGCCGTCAGGGGGGCCCTGGGACTTACCGCGGCGGCGGCAGGCTCCACCGCGGCGGCTTCCACCGCGGCGGCCGCCACCACCGCCTCCGCCGCTGCCGCCGGGAGCGGCGGCCTGACCCTGGGGAGCAAGCTGGCCATTCTGCTGGTGGCGGGGGCCGTGGCCACGGGAGGGGGCGTGCTTCTGGCCAGCCGGCCCCAGCAGGAACCCCAGCCCAGCGCCCCGGTGATGGCGGTGATCTCCCCCACCCCGTCGCCGTCGGCCACCCCCAGTCCCACCCCCTCGGCCACGCCGTCGGCCACTCCCAGCCCCACCCCCTCAGCCACGCCGTCGGCCACCCCCAGTCCTACCCCGTCGCCCTCCCCCACGCCTTCCGCCACCCCCAGGCCCACGGCAACGCCCAGGCCCACCCCTACGCCTACCCCGGTGACCCCGGTGGTGGAGAACCGGAGCATGAGCTCTGATCTGGGGCGCAGCTACAGCTTCGGCGGCCAGTGGGGAGAGCTGAATCCCTGGGACGCCGGCCTGCCGGCGGGCCTGACCTACAGCTCCTCCAATCCCGATGTGGCGTATATCGACAGCAGCGGAATGTTCAGCGCCCTCTCTCCCGGCACGGCGGTGCTCACCGGCGTTTCCGCCCAGGACCCCGGCACCCACTATACCATTACCGTCCAGGTCAGCAATACGGTGCCATGGGATTACCAAATTGCGGATACCACCCTCTGGGTGGGGCAAAGCGTTTATCATTACATTACCCCCTATGCCCTCTATTCCGGCTTTACCCTCAGTTCCACCGCATGGAGCAGCAGCGATCCCTCGGTGGTGGAGGTAGGTGTGCAGCAGCCTGACAGCTGCCAGCTCATCGCCAACGCCGCCGGCACAGCTACCATCAGCGGCACGGTCACCTTCCTGGCGGATACCCGGGCGGGAACGCGAACTTACACGGATCATATTTCCTTCCAGGTCACCGTAAGCGCCAGCTGACCCGCGCAAAAAAAATAAAAAAATTTTGTCCGGGTTTAAAACCGGGGCGCCGGTTCGGAACACTAACAGACAAAGCCCCCGCGAAACCCCAAAATCAAGAGAAGGAGAATGAACAATGAAAAGACGATCTTTACGCCTGCTTTCCTGTCTGTGTGCTCTGTCCATGGCCACCTCCATGCTGCCGGCGGCCTGGGCCGCGGAACCGACGCCCCTGCAATCCACCGTTGCCGGCGGCACCTACAACGGCAACTGGGCGGTACCCATTGACGCCTACCTGTACCAGGACGGCGACAACCTGGTGCGGGTGGAGTATTACCCCGGCTCCTGGGTCAGCGACGGCCAGGGCAACATTGTGAAGTGGAATTCCTATCCCCGGCTGGTGACCGAGACCTACGACAGCAGCTTCCGGCTGATCTCCTCGGTGGATCTGGACATGGAGCTGGACCTGTGGGGCGGCTTCTATGCCGGTGAGGACTACAATTTTGTGATCTTCGGTCAGGAGAACCCCAGTGAGAACGACAACGCCGAGGTCATCCGGGTGGTGAAGTACGACAAGGACTGGAACCGCCTGGGCCAGGCCAGCCTGCGGGGGGCCAACACCACCATCCCCTTTGACGCCGGCAGCGTGCGGTGCGACGAGTACAACGGATACCTCTATGTACGCACCAGCCATGAGATGTACCAGTCCGGCGACGGGCTCAACCACCAGGCCAACCTGACCTTCTCGGTGCGTGAGTCCGATATGACCATCACCGACGGCTATCACGGTGTGGTGTCCAACCGGGGCTATGTGTCCCACTCCTTCAACCAGTTTATCCTGGTGGACGGCCAGGGGCGGCTGGTGGCGCTGGACCACGGCGACGCCTACCCCGCCAGAGGGGCGCTTCTCTCCCGCTATGACAATGAGGCGGGGAGCGACACCTTTGCCACGGGCTGCCAGACCTTTGCCGTGACCACCTGGTCCGGCGGCGTGGGCGAGAATACCACCGGCGCCAATGTGACCGACCTGGCGGAGACCTCCACCGGCTATCTGGCGGCCTACAGCAGCACCGGCAAGGGGGCCGCCTCCACCATCGGAAGAGATTCCATGAACATCTTCCTCAGCTATACCAGCAAGGACGATTTCTCCTCCGGCGGCACCACCGTGCGCCAGCTCACCTCCTGGGAGAGCGGCTCCGACGAGTACGGCTCCCAGCCTATGCTGGTCCCCACCGGCCCGGACGGCGGCTACATCCTGTGGGAGATGGCTGAGAAGTGGGACAACGGCTACTATTACAGCAAGGATACTGTCCAGTATGCCGCCTACTCCGCCGACGGCACAATTTCCGACATCAAGAGCGCCGACGGCGTGCGGATGTCCCGCTGCCACCCCATCGCCTGCGACGGCAAGGTGGTGTGGTACGCCACCGACAACTCCGCGCCCGTGTTCTATGTGCTGGACGAATCCGGAATCCAGTCCTACCCCGTGGAGGAGAGCGGCCAGCAGCAGCCTGATCCCGAGCCCACCCCCGACCCCGATCCCACGCCTGATCCCGATCCTACCCCCGATCCCGATGACGGTGAGAGCGGCAGCATCTCCTTCAGCGACGTGTCCGCCGGTCAGTGGTACGCCGACTATGTGGTAAAAGCCGCCCAGGCCGGTCTGATGCAGGGCACCGGCGGCGACAAGTTCAGCCCCAACGGCACCCTCACCGTGGCCGAGGTGGTCACCCTCACCGCCCGGCTGTACGCCGACCGTCATGGGGAGAGCGTTCCCACCTCCGACGGCGCTTGGTACCAGGGCGCCTATGACTACTGCATCGACAACGGCCTGTTTACCACCGGCGAGGTGCCCTCGTATATCATGCGGAACAAGGCCAGCCGTTTCCAGATGGTGGATCTGCTGGACCGGGCGGTGCCCGAGGAGGAGAAGCAGGTCATCAACGTGGTGTTCAACGGCGAGGTCCCCGATGTACAGGAGACCGATCTCTACGGCCCGGTGGTCTATCTGTGGTACCGTGCCGGCATCTTGGAGGGAGATAGTTCCGGCCGCTTCCACGGTACCACCGGCATCAGCCGGGCGGAGACCGCGGCCATCCTCTGCCGCCTGGCTGGGCTGACCCCCCGGGTGTGACCTGGTATCTGCCGGTATTTGGACAACAATTTCATAGAAATTAACCTGGGATAATGTAGAAACCACGCAAAATATGATAAAATAAAACACTAATATTTTGTGTTGGGAGGATGAGAGATGGATCTGCCAGAGATTTATCGCGGTTTGTTCGGACTGACGGACCAGTCCCTCATCCAGAGGCTCACGGAGCGGGGCGAGCTGCGCAGCGTAAAAAAGGGCCATCTGCTCTACCGGGAGGGGGAGCGCCCCACAAAGCTGACCTTTTTGCTCCAGGGGCTGCTGCGGGGCTACTTTCTGGATGCCGGCGGACGGGATATCACCGACTGCTTTGCCTTTGAGCCGGGCGCTCCCGCCACCGCCTGCATCGCCCTGGGGGAACCGGCCACCATCAGCATCGAGGCCCTCACCGACAGCCTGGTGCTGGAGCTGCCCATGAGTCTGGTGCTGGAGCTGATGGAGGAGCATATTGAGCTCTACCGCCTGTACAGCGGCTTTCTGCTGGACGCCCTCAGGCGCCACTGGGAGGTAAAGGCCGCCATGTACCAGTACGACGCCATGGAGCGGTACCGCTGGTTCATGCAGGCCTATCCCAACCTGTGCAGCCATGTCAGCGGCAAGCACATCGCCTCCTTCCTGGGCATGACCCAGGTGACCCTCAGCCGCCTGCGCCGCACCCTGCGGGAGGCGGGGCAGCTCCAGGCCGCCGAGGAAGAATAACAAAAAAGGACGTATCGCCAAAGCGATACGTCCTTTTTTATGGGGTTCAGGCGTGTTTGCCCTCCAGCTCCTTCCGGCGGCGGTCCAGGATGCGGGGGAAGCGCCACAGGAACATGGAACCGGTGGTGAGGGCGGCCAGGATGTCGGCCACCGGCTCGGCCAGGAACACCGCCATGACCTGATGGCCGGTGATGAGCCGGGGCAGAATGAGGATGAGGGGGAGCAGCAGGATCACCTTCCGCAGCAGGGCCAGAAACAGGGAGATCTTGGCCTGGCCCAGGGCCACAAAGGTCTGCTGGCAGGAGGTCTGGATGCCCAGCATGAACATTCCGCACACATAGATCCGCAGGGCCCACACCGCCAGATCCACCAGCTCCGGCTTGTCGTTGAAGAGCATCACAAAGGCGTGGGGGAAGAGCTCCAGGGCCAGGCAGGCGGTACAGCTGGAGGTAAAGGCGCTGATGAGCAGCAGCTTGAAGGCCTTCTTCACCCGGTCCAGCTTGCCCGCGCCGTAGTTGAAGCCGATGATGGGCTGGGCCCCCTGGGCGATGCCCTGGAGGAGCAGGAAGAAGATTTGCAGCACGCTGGAGCAGATGGTCATGGCTCCCACGGCGGAGGTGCCGCCGTAGGCCTTGAGGGAGGCGTTGAAGGCCACGTTTACCAGGCTCTCGGTGGCGTTCATGATAAAGGGGGACACACCCAGGGCCACCACCGGGGCCAGCACCTTGGGATTGATGCGGAAGTGCCGCCGCTGCAGCCGCAGCCTGGTGCGCTTGCCGGTAAGGAACCGGAGCACCCACACCGCCGAGACGCCCTGGGCGGTGATGGTGGCCAGGGCCGCGCCTTTGACGCCCATGTTGAAGCCGAAGATAAACACCGGGTCCAGCACGATGTTGGTCACCGCGCCGATGAGCACCGTGGCCATGGAGATGGTGGAAAAGCCCTGGGAGGTAATAAAGAAGTTAAGCCCCAGAGAGATCTCCACAAAAATGGTGCCCCACAGATAGATGGTCAGATAGTCAGTGGCGAAGCCGATGGTCTCCTCCGTGGCGCCGAAGAGGAGGAGCATAGGCTCCTTGATGGCCAGGAAGAGGGCGGTCACCAGCACCGACAGAGCGATGAGCAGGGCGGTGCAGTTGCCCAGGATGGCGTTGGCCTGATCCTCCTTGCCCTCTCCCATGCGTACCACCGCCCGGGAGCCGCCCCCCATGCCCACCAGGGCGGAGATGGCGGAGACGAACATCAGCACCGGGAAGCACACCCCCAGGCCGGTGAGGGCCAGATCCCCCACCCCCTCGATGTGGCCGATGTAGATGCGGTCCACGATGTTGTACAGGGCGTTTACCAGCTGGGCGGTGACCGAGGGCAGCGCCAGCCGCAGCAGCAGCTTGCCTACCGGGTCCCGGCCCAGGTCGTTTTCTCGTTTTGCCACAGCCATTACGCCTCGTCTTTCTCCAGAAAATAGGTGGCCTCCATGTCCGCCACGCTGAGGGCGAAGGCCAGGGGGTACTGCTGGAAGGCCTGGCCCACCAGCCGCTTGTCCTCGTCGCCGGAGAAGCCCATGTGCCAGCGGATGGCCATGGCCTCCTCCCGGGTGAGCCGCAAAAAGCCGGAGAGAATATACACGCTCTTCTCCCCGTGGCCGTAGGGCAGATTATCCTCGTAAAAGAAGGTGGGCACGCTCTGCCACTTGCCGTCGGGGCCCTTCACGTTGCGGGTGCCCCCCCGGTAGCAGCCGATCTTGCATACGTCGTGGAGGAGGGAGACCAGAGCCACCGTCTCCGGGGAGTAGTCCAGGCCGTACAGCTCCCGCACCCGTTCCCGCTCCAGATAGGCCTCCAGGCAGCGGTAGACGTTGACGCTGTGCTCGCACAGGCCGCCGGGGTAGGAGCCGTGGAACCGGGCGGAGGCGGGAGAGGTGAAAAAGTCGCTCTTGTGCTCCAGGTAGTCCAGCAGAGCGTCGGATCCCTCCCGGTGGATGTTGTCCCGGTAAATCTGGAGAAATACTTCCTTACTGTCCATGACAGACCTCCTCGTTCTTCACTCAAAGGCCAGTATAGCACAGCCCCCCGCAAAAAGCCACCCCATGCACCGCTGATTCGCACCCCGAATAGAATGGGCGGAACAGGAGGTGCTCCATGGAGTGGTTTTCCATGCTGGCGGCGGCGGTCCTGTTTGCCGCCGCCTGTAATTTTGATACGGTGATCCTGGCCATGGGCTGGGCGGTCCGGGGGGTGCGCCCCTCCCCCTCCCATACCCTGGTGATCGCCGGGCTCACCACCCTCATCACCTGGCTGTCCCTGGTGCTGGGCAAAGGGGCGGCGGCCACCCTGGGCCGCAGCTTTGCCGGGGCTCTGGGAGGGCTGGTGCTGGCGGGGATCGGGCTGTGGTTTGTGCTGGACTGGCTGCGGAGCCTGGGTAATCCCGGCCAGGAGGATACCCCCGCCGCCGGGAAGAGCCTGCTGGGCTGGGTGGCTCTGGCCGCCGCCCTGGCGGTGAACAACGCCGGGGTGGGCGTGGCCGCCGGGGCCTCCGGCGTGGGCCCCGCCCTGGCCTCCCTGGCCAATTTTGTACTTACCCTGGCCGCCCTGCCCCTGGGCCGGGTGCTGGCCGACAAGGTGGCCGGGCGGCTGCTGGGCCGGTTCGCCCTCCCCCTGTCCGGCCTGCTCCTCATCGCCCTGGGGGTGTGGCAGGTGCTGGGGGGATAAGAAAAAGGCCTGTTGCAAACTGCAACAGGCCTTTTGTAATGTACGGATGGAATTACTTCCGGCCGCCCCGGCGGGAGCTGCGGCGCTCCGCCTGACGCAGCTCGGACAGCTTGCTGTCGGAGGAGGCCATGAACTGCTTCAGCCGGTCCTCAAAGGTGGTGGGCTCGGCGGGAGCGGGCTTGCCCCGGAAACCGCCGTTGAAGCCGCCGGGACGTCCGCCGGGCCGGCCCTGACCGCCGTGACCGGCGGGACGGGGGGGCGGATCCATAGCCTTCTTAATGGAGAGGTTGATACGGCCGTTCTCGTCAATGCCGATGACCTTGACCTTGACCTCCTGTCCTTCCTTCAGATGATCCTTTACATCGTTGACATAGGAATAGGCGATCTCAGAGATGTGCACCAGCCCCGATTTGCCCTCGGGCAGCGAGACGAAAGCGCCGAACTTCGTGATGCCTGTGACCTTTCCTTCCACAATCGTACCAACACCAAACTCCATGTGCGTGAAAAATCCTCTCTTTCAAAATTCAATCGGTGAACTGGAAGACGTACTCGCCCGGCTCCACCAGGCCCAGCTTCTCCCTGGCCAGGTCAGCCTGCCGGTCCGGATCGCCGCTGTTTTCCACGGCGTCGGCCAGGTCGGCGTTGACCTGCTTCTGCTCCTCCACCTGCTTTTGGGCGGCGGCCAGATCGGCCTGGGCGGCCTGAAGCTGACTGCGCATGGTCAGCAGGCCGGTGGCGGTGCCGATGAGCAGCGTCAGAATGACGAGTTTGGTCAGAAGGGATGCTTTCTTGAGTTTCATGGGTGACTCCTTCCCCGTCGGCGGCCCGGTCTGACCGGGGGGTATCTTCCGTTTCATCGGATATTGCATTTATTTTATACCACTTCGGTCGATAATGGAAGGCTTTTTTTGCGGATTTTCCGATTTTTTTACAGAGCTTCCCCACCACCACAAGGGGTAGTGTGACGATATGCCACACCGCCCCAACAAAATCTGCAAGCCGGTAGCCCAGCCACAAAAAGCCCCGGCTCAGGGCCCAGAAGTAGAGGGCGCCGCCGATCAGCACCCCGGCCAGCAGGTAGCCCCGCACCTCCCCCCGGCCCGCCACGGTGGTATACACAAAGAGGGCCACCGTCACCACCAGCCAGAACAGCAGGTCCAGCAGTCCGCCGATAAGGGGGACGGGCAGGCGCACCCGCAGGATGCGCAGCAGATCGTACACCAGCCCCGCCGCCGCCCCCAGAGCCGCCGCCCCCAGCAGATAGACGGCCTGCTCCGATACCCAGATCTCCATCTCAGCGGAACAGCCGGCTGAAGAAGCCGCCGGACTTATCCCCCCGGCCGTCCTCGTAGGTCAGGGAATCTACATCCCCCTCCACCTTCAGGTCCCCGCCGTCCAGACTCAGCTTTTCAATGTGCAGATTCTCCCCCCGGATCACCAGGGTGCCCTGGGAGGTGTGCATGACGATGGCGGTCTCGTCAAAGCTCTCCACCTCCTCCACCCCGGACACCGACAGGCGCTGCCGGTCCTCCAGGATCAGATGGTGGGCCGCCTCCGGCCGGCCCCGCTCACTTTCATACGGCATGACAATGCCCCTTTCCCACATAGTCTTGTCTCTACTATATGGGACAGGGGCATGGGATATGAGTCACGCCGCGGCCTTTGCCATCACGGGGGCCAGCCGGCGGCTGAGGACCAGGGCCAGAGCCAGCTTGAGGGCGTCGGGAATGAGGAAGGGGATGACGCAGCTCCACAGGGCGGACACCACCCCCACCGGGCCGCTGGTGGCGGCGTACATCAGCACGAACCAGGCGGTGCCGAAGGCGTAGCACACCGCCAGCCCAAGAGCGGCGGACAGCACAAAGACCACCGGGCCTTTGCCAAAGAGGGTCTGAGCCCCCCACATCACCAGAGGGATGAGGAGAAAGCCGATGAGATAGCCGCCGGTCACTCCGGCAAACCGGCCGATGCCGCCGGAAAAGCCGGAGAACACCGGCAGGCCCACCGCCCCCAGCAGCAGATAGACCAGCACGGACAGAGAGCCCAGCTTGCCCCCCAGGATGCCCACCGCCAGGAAGATGGCGAAGGTCTGCAAGGTAAAGGGCACCACCGTGGGAATGGTGATCCAGGCGCACAGGGTAATGAGAGCCGCCATCACGGCGACGTGGACCAGAGACTTGACTTTCATGGTGGTACCTCCTGAGTATATTGTAAACTCTGATTAGATTATAGTTTACAATCAAGAAAATGTCAACCATAAAATCAAATTGGTTGACAAAGAGAGCTGGGACAGGCTACAATATGCAATAGAAAAACGTAGGGGCGGCCTTTACGGTTGCCTGCCGGAAGCGGAAAGGACGGATGACCATGCTGCGGGACGAGGTACTGGCCCTGTTGAAGGCCCAGGGGGGCGCGCCCCTGTCGGGGGAGGCCATGAGTCAGAGGCTGGGGGTGAGCCGTGCGGCGGTGTGGAAGGCCATGGAGGGCCTGCGGCAGGAGGGGTATGTGATCTCCTCCGCTCCCCGCCGGGGCTATGCCCTGGAGGACTCCCCCGACCTCCTCTCCCCCGGGGAGCTGATGGACTCGGGACGGAAGATCGGCTCCAACCTGGTGTGCCTGGACACGGTGGACTCCACCAACAACGAGGTGAAGCGCCGGGCGGTGGATCAGGTGCCTGAGGGGCTGGTGGTGGTGTCCGCCCAGCAGACTGGAGGCCGGGGCCGGCGGGGCCGCAGCTTTGTGTCCCCGCCGGGGGGGCTGTACCTGTCCGCCCTGCTGAAACCGGACTGCCCTCTGGAGCAGGTCAGCGCCCTCACCGCCTGGTCGGCGGTGGCGGTGTGCGACGCGGTGGAGCAGGTGTGCGGCCTGCGGCCGGGCATCAAGTGGCCCAACGACGTAATTCTGGATGGGCGCAAGCTGTGCGGCATCCTCACCGAGCTGGAGCTGGAGGGAGAGACCGCCGCCCTGCGCTATGTGGTGGCGGGTATCGGCGTCAATCTCAGCCAGAGCGAGGCCGATTTCGGTCCCGAGGTGGCCCCGGTGGCCATCTCTCTGGCCCAGGCCCTGGGGAAGGCGCCCCGGCGGGCGGAGATGGCCGCCGCCCTGCTGGACGCTTTGGACAAGCTGGACCGGGATTTTCCCGGGCAATGGGATAGCTGGCTGGAGCGGTACCGGGCCGACTGTATCACCGTGGGCCGTCAGATCAAGGTGCTCCGGGGTCAGGAGGAACGCATCGGCACGGCGGTGGGGGTGGACCACACCTTCGCCCTGGTGGTGCGCTGGGCCGACGGCAGCGAGGAGGCCCTCTCCTCCGGCGAGGTCTCCGTCCGGGGCCTGCTGGGATATGTGTAAGAAGAGGCTTCCCCCCTCTGGGGGGAAGCTGGCGAGCGCAGCGAGACTGATGAGGGGTTCCTCCGGTAAGCCCCCCTCATCCGGCCCTGCGGGCCACCTTCCCCCCCAGGGGGGAAGGTCAGAAAAAATGGACCGCACCTTTTGGGTGCGGTCCGTTCTCGTCTCTCAATAGATCCCGTCCAGAATGTCCACGATCTGGGCCACGCAGCCCTCCTCGCAGGAGCACAGGATGCGGGCGCCCCAGTCCTTAACCTCCTGGGCGCAGTTGGAGGGGGCGAAGGGAATGGCCGAGATGGCCAGCATGGGGATGTCGTTCTGGTTGTCCCCCACGCAGTAGATCTTCTTGGGGTCCATGCCCAGATACTGGGCCAGATAGGCCACCATGCCCCCCTTGTTGCTCCCCTTCCGGGTGAGCTCCAGCAGCACGGCGTTGGAGAAGATGACCTCGTAGTGCTCCGCCCACCGCTGGAGCATATACCGCTGGGTCTCCAGCAGGATCTCGTTGCGCTGCTGCAAAATGACCTTGCTCCAGGGCAGAGGCATCTGGTAGATGGGTACCTCCGTGGCGGTGGCCCCCGCCCGGGTCAGATGGCGGTGGGTGACCTCGTTGGGCTGGTAGACGTAGATATCGTCGTGGTTGTAGGCCTCAAAGCCGATCTCCGGGATGGCCCGGGCCACCTGCTGCAAATCCTCCCGCACCCGCTGGGGCAGGAAGGTCTCGTACACCATCCGGTCCTCCCGGAAGTCGTACAGGGCCGAGCCGTTGGACAGCACCACCGGCGCGTTGATGGGGGCGCAGCGGGCATGAGGGGCAAAGGTGGGGTGGGCTCGTCCGGTGGCCACCGTAAAGGTCCCCCCCTCCCTGGTGAAATAGTCCAGGGCGGTCAGGTTGGCGGGGGCCACCTGCATATTCTCCCCATAAAGGGTGTCGTCAAAGTCGCTGACCAGCAGAACACCGTCAAACTTTCCGATGGCAGCCGCCTCCCTTCTGAATTAAACTGATATTATAAAGTTTATACCATGCCGCGCAGCTTTGTCAACACCGCCTCAAACCAATCGGGCAGCGGGCACTCCAGGGTGACCCGTTCCCCGGTGCGGGGGTGGATGAAGGACAGCCGCCGGGCGTGGAGGCACTGGCCTGCCAGCCCCGGCCAGGGCTTTTTGGACCCGTACACCACGTCCCCCAGCAGAGGGTGACCGATGTAGGCCATGTGGACCCGGATCTGGTGGGTGCGCCCGGTCTCCAGGCGGCACTGGATATGGGTATAGCCGTTCAGATGCTCCAGCACCGACCAGTGGGTCACCGCCCGCCGGCCCTGGAGCTTGTTGACCGCCATCTTCTTCCGGTCGGTGGGGTGGCGGAAGATGGGGGCGTCCACGGTGCCCGACTCGTCCTTTAAATTGCCCACGCACACCGCCTCGTATTCCCGGTACAGGGAGTGGTCCTGGAGCTGCTCGGCCAGAGACAGGTGGGCAAAATCGTTTTTGGCGGCAATGATCAGCCCCGAGGTGTCCCGGTCGATGCGGTGGACAATGCCGGGGCGCAGCTCTCCGTTGATTCCGGAGAGGGAATTGCCGCAGTGATATAACAGTGCGTTGACCAAAGTGCCGTCGGGGTGACCGGCGGCGGGGTGGACCACCAGGCCCACCGGCTTGTTGACGGCGATCACGTCGTCGTCCTCGTAGATCACGTCCAGGGGGATGTCCTGGGGGAGCACGTCGATGGAGGCGGGGTCGGGCAGAGCCAGCACCAGCTGGTCCCCCGGGCTGGTTTTGTAGTTCTTCTTCACCGGCAGGCCGCCCAGGGTAACCGCCCCCTCCTCCAGCAGCCGCTGGGCCGCCGAGCGGGTCAGTTCGGGCAGCATCCGGGCCAGGAACTGGTCGGCCCGTTCTCCCGCCCGGTCGGCGGTGAGATGCAGGGGGGTCATGCCTTGTCCTCCTCTTTGCAGAACAGCAGGAAGTAGACGCAGAAGGCGATGCCGCCGCACACAATGCAGATATCCGCCACATTGAAGATGGGGAAGTTCATAAACAGGGTCTGGAACATATCGGTGACGTAGCCCAGGAAGAGCCGGTCAATGAGGTTGCCCACCGCCCCGGCCAGCACCAGGGCCAGGGACACCATGCCGAAGGGGTGGTTAAAGGTCTTTCTGACCATCAGCACGATGATGAGTACCGAGGCCGCCGCCGAGATCAGGGTGAGAATCCAGGTGTGTTCCTCAAAGATGGAGAAGGCCGCGCCGGTGTTCTTATAGTAGGTCAGCTGAAGGATGTGGGGCAAAAAGGGCACGCTGCCCCCCTCGGTGATGTTGAGGCGGACCAGTACCTTCACCAGCTGATCCAGGCCCACCAGGGCGGCGGCCAAAATGGCATAGAGCATAGTTTTTAGGCTCCTTTGACAGATCGTTCCTCTCATTGTAACACGGACGGCCCTAAGGGGTCAATCCTCGGCGGGAACGGGGATCTCCCCGTGCTCCTGCTCGTACTGGTTCAGATAGGATTCCACCGCAATGCACAGCTGCATATTGATGGAGCGCCTTCCCTCCTTGGCAAGGACGCGAATTTTATTCATATACTGCTCTTCCAGGCGCAGGGGATATGGATTGGACTGGACAGACATATTCGTCACTCCTAATGACTCTAATAGATGCTATCATCATATCTTTTGCCTATTTTCTGTACAATAGTTCTTAAAGATACAAAAAGATATTGACTGTATCTATTTGAGTGCTATTATAGGAATCAAAGGAGGGACTGGTATGGAAGGTGAACAGAGGACGCAAAAAATTTTGATCCAGGTGACCCCGGAGACAAAGGAAAAGGCGGCCTGGCTGGCCCGGCAGTCCTGCCGGAGCCTGTCCGCCTATGTCCGCCAGCTCCTTCGGGTGCAGATTCGGGACTATGAGGCGGAAAACGGGCCCATCCATCGGGACGGCGGGCGACCATAAAGGTCGCCCCTACGCTTCTGCTGGCAGGCGGGCCGATGAGGGCATCGGCCCCTACGGGAAATACCGGGCGCCCCGTCTGTTGTAGGGGCGGGTGCCCACACCCGCCCGGGCCTCTGCGCCGGATTACGGCAAAGGACGGCGGGCCGATGAGGGCATCGGCCCCTACTGCCTGTAGGGGCGGCCTTTATGGCCGCCCGCAAAAAAAGGACGCCGCTTCTGCGGCGTCCTTTTTGACAATATGGGTTATTCCCCGACAACAGCGGCGCAGCGGGGGCACAGCTCGGCGTGATGGCCGTCGGTGCCGATGGCGTCGTTGTGGTTCCAGCAGCGGGGGCACTTGGGAGCCTCGGACAGCTTGACGGCGATGGTGCAGGGGATGAGGCACTCCTCGTTCTTCTCCCCTTCCACGCTGTCGGTGGTGACGGTGACCTTGGACACGATGCACAGGGAGGCCAGGTCCACGTCCTTCAGGAAGGTGGCGTCCTCCGCGGACACGGAGACAGTCACCTCGGTGTCCTGGGCCTTCTTGAACACACCGGCGTTGCGGGCGTTCTCCAGAGCCTTGTTGACGGCGTCACGGAGGGCCACCAGCTTGGCCCAGCGGTCCTTGGCGGCCTCGTCCAGGGCGAAGGCGGCGTTGTCGGCGGGCATATCGTTGAGCAGCACGCTCTCGGCGTCCACGCCGGAGGCGTGCTTCATGGCGTGCCAGATCTCGTCGGAGGTGAAGGCCAGGATGGGGGCCACCAGGCGGGTCATGCCGTCCAGGATATAGTAGAGGGCGGTCTGGGCGGAGCGGCGCTCTTCCTCGCTGCCGCAGTACAGCCGGTCCTTGATGATGTCCAGGTAGAAGTTGGACATATCCACCACGCAGAAGTTGTAAATAGCACGGTACACGCCGTGGAACTCGTAGCGGTCGTAGGCGGCCCGGACGTTCTTCACCAGCTCGTTGAGGCAGTGGAGGGCGTAGCGGTCCAGATCCATCAGCCCCTCCACCGGCACCAGGTTGGCGTCGGGATCGAAGTCGCACAGGTTGCCCAGCATATAGCGGGCGGTGTTGCGGATCTTCAGGTAGGCCTGGGAGAGCTGCTTCATGATCTCCTTGGAGATACGCATATCCTGGGTGTAGTCGGCGGAGGCCACCCACAGGCGGAGCATATCGGCGCCGTACTCCTTGATGACCTCATCGGGGGCCACGGCGTTGCCCAGGGACTTGTGCATGGCCTTGCCCTCGCCGTCCACGGTCCAGCCGTGGGTGGCGATCTGGTGGTAGGGGGCCACGCCGTTGACGGCGATGGAGGTGAGCATGGAGGACTGGAACCAGCCGCGGTACTGGTCGCCGCCCTCCAGGTAGAGGTCGGCGGGATACTTCAGGTAGGGGCGCTCGGCTGCCACGGCGGCCCAGGTGGAGCCGGAGTCGAACCACACGTCCATGATGTCGGACTCCTTGGAGAAGTGGGTCTTGCCGCACTTGGGGCACACAAAGCCCTCGGGCAGCAGGTCCTTGGGCTCACGGTCAAACCACACGTTGGAGCCGTGCTGGCGGAAGAGGTCGGCCACATGGGCGATGGTCTCGGGGGTGACGATGTCGGCGCCGCAGTCATCGCAGTAGAAGATGGGGATGGGCACGCCCCACACACGCTGGCGGGAAATGCACCAGTCGTTGCGCTCGGAGATCATGGAGATCATGCGCTCCTTGCCCCAGCCGGGGTGCCACTGAATGTCGTCGCAGGCCTTGACGGCGGTATCCTTGATGGCGTCCACGGAGCAGAACCACTGCTCGGTGGCACGGTAGATGATGGGATTCTTGCACCGCCAGCAGTGGGGGTAGGAGTGAGTGATGTTCTCCTTGGCCACCAGGAAGCCTTCCTTCTCCAGGTCCTCCACCACCATGTCGTTGCCCTTGGCGTAGAACTGGCCGTTGTAGCGCTCGTCGGTCATGACGCCCTTGGCGTTGACGGGCACGGGCACGCCGATGTGGGTGAGGCCGGCCTTGTCGTATTGCTGGCAGATCTGGAAGTCCTCGGCGCCGAAGCCGGGGGCGGTGTGGACGCAGCCGGAACCGGCGTCCAGGGTGACGTGCTCGCCGTTGAGGATGACGGACTCACGGTCGAAGAGGGGGTGAGTGGCGGTCATCAGCTCAAACTCGCTGCCCTTGAGGGTGGCCAGCACCTGGCAGGCCTCATAGTCGATGTGAGCGGCCTTGCATACGCTCTCGGCCAGGTCCTTGGCCAGGACATACACGTCGCCGGAGGGCACCTGGAGCAGCACATAGTCGAACTCGGCGTTGAGGCAGATGGCGAAGTTGCCGGGGATGGTCCAGGGGGTGGTGGTCCAGATCACGAAGTAGGTCTTGGACAGGTCGGCGTACTGACCCAGCTTGCCCTTGTCGTCCCGGACGGGGAATTTCACGAAGATGGTGGTACAGGGGTCGTCGGCGTACTCGATCTCGGCCTCGGCCAGAGCGGTCTGGTCGGCGGGGCACCAGTACACCGGCTTCATGCCCTTGTAGATCAGGCCCTTCTCGGCCATCTTGCCAAAGACCTCGATCTGCTTGGCCTCAAACTCGGGCAGCAGGGTGATATAGGGGTTGTCCCACTCGCCCAGCACACCCAGGCGCTTAAACTGCTCGGTCATCTTGGCAATATAGCTCTCGGCGTACTCCCGGCACTTGGTGCGGAACTGAGCGGTGGTCATCTCGTCCCGCTTGACCTTCTTGTCCTTGAGGACGGCGGACTCGATGGGCAGGCCGTGGGTGTCCCAGCCGGGCACGTAGGGGGCATAATGGCCGGTCATGTTCTTGTGCTTGACGATGATATCCTTCAGGATCTTGTTCAGGGCGGTGCCGATGTGGATGTTGCCGTTGGCGTAGGGCGGGCCGTCGTGGAGGACGAAGCTGGGCTTGCCCTCGTTGCGCTTGACCATTTTGTTGTAGAGGTCGTGGTCGTACATCTCCTGGAGCATATCGGGCTCGCGCTTGGGCAGGCCTGCCCGCATGGGGAAGTCGGTCTGGGGCAGGTGGACGGTCTGGTTGTAGTCCATGGTGGTTCTCCTTTATTTTGAAATTAAAATAACACATGGGGAAAACCTTCTCCCCTCAGGGGAGAAGGTGGCCCAGGGGGCCGGATGAGGGGGCGCAGGCAAGAGGGAGCCCCTCATCAGTCAGCCTGCGGCTGCCAGCTTCCCCCCACAGGGGGGAAGCCAGAGCAAACAAAAAGCGCCTTCGTCTCTCAAGAGACAAAGGCGCACACCTCTGCGGTACCACTCTCGTTGTCCCGGGCATACCGGGACCGCTCGACAGCCTGTAACGGGGCCAGCCGGGGCCGCTTACTGAGTTCGGCGGCCATGCTCGGAGGTGATCTTCCCGGCCCGTCCTGTCCGCCTTGCACCAAAACGGCGGCTCTCTGCGCAGGGTTGGGGGCGGTACTCGTCCTCGTCACAGCATTTTACAGATGAAAATGACTGGGAGACGCCCATTTTCGGCGTCTCCCAGTATCTTACCTGTTTGCAAGGCTTCTGTCAAGGGGTTTTACCCCTTTTGCATCAGTTGAACGGTAAGTCCGTCCGGACCGGTGAGGAAACAGAAGCGGACCCCGGGGTGGGGCTCATGAATGGGGCTGGGGTTCAGCCCGGCGGCCTCCGCCCGGGCACGCTCCCCGTCCAGGTCGGCCACGGCAAAGCCCAGGGACAGACCGGCGTAACGGACGTCGGAGTGGCCCGCGCCCTGGATCAGCTCCACGGCGGTCTCCCCCTCCCCGCCGGAGAGGAAGGCGAAGCTGGAATCCCCCACCGTGAACCGGCGGAGGACCTTCAGGCCGGTCCAGTCCTCCAGAAAGGAAAGAGAAGCCTCCAGGTCGGTGACGTAAAGGGTGGTGTGCAGATAGCGCATGATCATACCTCCAGATCAAAAAGAGGCGCCGCGGAAAACCGCGGCGCCTTCCGTCATGGCTTGTCAGCGGTTCAGCGGATCTCGTAGTCCTTGCCGAACTGCAGGTTGTCAAAGTCGATGCGGCGGGTGGGCTCCTCCACCACGTCGTCCTCGTCCTCCTCCGCCGGAGGGGCGGCGGGGGCCTTCCGGCCGCTGAGCTCCATCAGCTCGTCGTACAGGCTGCTCTCCTTGGCGGCCTCGGGGGCTTTGGGGGCGGACAGGTCGGTGGTGTCCTCCTGCTCCTTCTGGAGGATGCGCTCCACGTTCTCCTCGATGTCCCGGGCGGTGTCTCCCACCGGGTCCACCGACACGGGGGCGGAGGCGGTCAGCTTGGACAGGCCGCTCAAAAAGTCCATCTCATGCTGGTGGAGCTCCTTCAGCTTGCCCACATAGGCGGCGGTGGACTGCTGGGCGGCCACCAGACGCATCTGCTCGTCCCGGATGGCCTGCTGCAGCTCGGCCATGCGGGCCTTGGCGTCCACCTCGGCGTTCTGCATCAGCTGGTTGCGCTTGCTCTCGGCCTCGGCCACCAGATCGTCCGCCATCTTCTGGGCGGTCATCAGGGCCTTGCGCATGGCGTCCTCGGTGGAGCGGTACTCCTCCACCTTCTCCACCAGCACCTTCATCTTGGCTTTCAGGGTAGCGTTTTCCTTGTAGAGGGTGGTGTAATCCGCCGTCAGAATATCCAGGAATTCGTCCACCATCGACATATTGTATCCGTTAAACGCCTTGGTAAAGGCGTGTTCCGAGACTTCCTGCGGCGTAAGCATAGGTTGATTCCCCCTGATTATTTGAATATCGTTACCGGTACGGCGGGCAGTCCGGGAGGCCCGCCCCGCCTGTCATTAAAAATACAGCCCGTTGTTTTCTAACTCGTCGATGAGATCGCCCAGAATGTCCACATTGTAGGGCGTGATGATGTAGGTGGAGATAGCCACCTTCTTGATCTTGCCCTCGTTGGCGTAGGCCACGCCGGACAGGAAGTCCAGCAGACGGCGGGCGATGTCCTTGTTGGTGGACTCCAGATTGAGGACCACGGTGCGCTTCTCCCGCAGGTGGTCGGCGATCTCGCTGGCGTTCTCAAAGCGCTCGGGCTTCACCAGCACCACCTGCAGCTGGGTGGTGGTGTGGATGTTGACCACCTTGTTGCTGCGGCGTTCGTTATCCAGAGAATAGAGGCTGCCGGTGGACTCCTGAGCGGCCTGACTCTTGGCGCTCTTGCGCTCGGAGCGGTCGCCGCCGGTGCGGTCCATCCGCTCGCTGCGGGAGACAGGCTCGAAGTCGTCCTCGTAGTCGTCCTCGGGCTCGTCCTCATAGGGGCGGGCCAGCCGCCGCAGTTCGTCAAACAATCCCATATTCGGTTACCTCCTGAATCCTATCAAGCTTTATGCATGGGAGGGCGGGGGCCGAACAGGGCGGTGCCTACCCGCACCAGGGTGGCGCCCTCACGGACGGCGTCCTCATAATCGCCGCTCATTCCCATGGAAAGACAGTCGATTGTGGTTCCATTATCCGGCATCTTGCTGCTTATGTCAACAAAAAGCTGTCGCATTTTCGCAAAAAAGGGCCGGTTGCCGTCGGGTCCCTCGGCCACCGGAGGAATGGCCATCAGCCCCCGGAGATTCACATGGGGACAGGCTGCCGCCTTCTGGGCCAGAGCGGGCAGCTCCTCGGGGGAGATACCGCTTTTGGACTCCTCCCCGCCGATGTTGATCTCCAGCAGAATGTCCTGTACCAGGTCCAGCTTGGCGGCCTGCGCCTCGATGGCGTCCAGCAGATGCTCCGAACCCACCGACTCGATGAGGTCCACCCGGCCCACCACCTGCTTGACCTTGTTGGTCTGGAGATGGCCGATGAAGTGAAGGGCGGCTCCGGCATAGGCGTCGTCGTCCAGATGGGCGGTCATTTCCTGTACCCGGTTCTCTCCGCAGATGGTCACTCCGGCGGCAATGGCCTGCCGGATGGTGTCCGAGGTCTGGACCTTGGTGGCGGCCACCAGGGTGATCTCGGACGGGTCCCGGCCCACCTCACGGGCCGCGGCGGCGATGTTGGCCTTGACCTGCGCTACTTTCTCTTCCAGGGACATGATAGGCACCTCCAAAAAATACACACATAATAAGGCAAAACCGTCTGCGCGTCTGGGGCGCAGCGGGATCGTCCCAACTTATTCGATGACCTTTCCGTCGTACAGCTCGCCGGAGGAAATGATGATCTTGTCTCCCGCCCGCAGGGCCTTTTTGGCCGCGGTGGTGGTGGAGGTATCGGCGGCGGTCACCAGGATGTAATTGTCCTCCTCGGCCAGGATGGACACCGGCTTGAACTCGGCCTGCTGGCCCACCAGGGCATACACCCCGGTGACAGAGACCTGGGATTCCTCCCCCGTCTCGCTGTCGGTGACGGTCTGCTGCTCCACCCGCAGGGCCTCCTTGGGCAGGCGGATGCCCGAGATGGTGTCAAAGACCAGCTCCACGGTCTGCCGCCGCAGCAGGGTGGTGTCCGAGAGGAACTTGTCGGTGGACAGCACCACCACCATCTGCCCGTCCACAGCGTCCCCCAGCCGCTCCACCGTCATGTCCACCTCGCCGGACCAGTCCCGGGAGAAGCGGACGGTGATGCTCCGTCCCTCCACCAGCCGGGCCGCGTCCGCCTCCGACAGGGTGCAGGCAAAGTACCAGGTGGAGTTGGTGATCAGCTTGCCGATGGCAGAGGTGTCCTCCGCCGGCTTCTGACTGGACAGCTCCTTCAGCTGGGCGGGGGTGATGGTCTCCAGCATTTCGGGGGTGATGAGGCTTTCGTATCCATCCACCAGGCCGGAGAAGATGCCCGACTGGGCGGCGGTGACCCGGCTGGTGCTCTGGGAGGCCTGGGCGGTGAGGGCGGTGATCTGGGCGTTTACATCGTCCAGGGCAGCCTGGAGGGCGGCGGTGGAGTCCTCCCCCTCGGCATCAAAGGTATAGCTGCGCTTGTAAATCAGGCTCTTCAGGTTCATGGTCTGGCTCTCCAGCCCGGTGAGATCGCCGGTGGCGGCGGCCCCCCGCAGGTCGGCGATGGCGTCGGCCACCCGGTCGCTGAGCTGGGCGGAGTCGCCGCTGCCGCCGGTCTGATCCAGGGCATACTCCAGCTGATCCCGCTCCAGGATCAGCTGCTGGAGGGTCTCCCGCTGGGCAAGTCCGGCGTCGCTCTGGTAGAGCAGGGCCACCGTCTCGCCCAGGCTGACCTTCTCCCCCTCCTCGGGGAGGATCTCCACCGTGCCCCCCTGTCCGGCCAGGACGGACTCCTGCCGCACCAGAAAGCCGGTGGCCTCCACGCTGTCGTCCGAGGTGTAGGTGTAGGCCAGCACCGTGGGATAGAGCTCCCGCAGGCTGCTGAAGGCGGAGACTCCGATGGAAATGAGCACCGCCGCCAGTACCACCAGCATCACGATGCGGGAATTCAAAGTACCTTGCTTCATAGGCGCTCCTTTGGTCAGTCGCCACGCTCCTCCCGCTCCAGAGAGATGGCCCGCTCGGGCACGATGGTGGAGATCGCGTGCTTGTAGATCACCTGCTGCTTGTCCCCCGTCATAAGTACCACCACAAAGGCGTCATAGCCCACGATCTGGCCTTTCAGCTGATAGCCGTTCATCAAAAAGGTGGTGACGTTGGCATGAGTCCGCCGGGCGCGGAGCAGGAACAGGTCTTGCAGGTTGGGTGTCTTTTGCATTTGGATGCACTCCTTTTTCTCTGAGATACATCCAATATATACCAAATAATGGAAGGGTTTCGTCGAATCCTGGGGAAGGGACCACATTTCCCGGGACGAGTTTACGTACCTGCCTTCCCCCCTCAGGGGGGAAGGTGGCCCGCAGGGCCGGATGAGGGGGCGTGGGTAAGAAGAAACCCCTCATCAGTCAGCCTGCGGCTGCCAGCTTCCCCCCACCGGGGGGAAGCTTATGCCCGTCCGAACCGCTTCTCAATCTGCTGACGGGTCAGCTCGATGGCTACGGGCCTGCCGTGGGGACAATACTTGACCTCCCCCGCCATAACAGCTTTGGCCACCTTGAGCAGCTCGGCCTCCCCGTTTTTCTGGCCCCCCTTGATGGCCGCCTTGCAGGCCATGGTGTGGAGGAGGGCGTCCCGGGCGCTGTCCGGGTCGGCGGTGCCGCAGGTGATGAGCCTGCCCGCCAGCTCCAGCAGCACGTCGGGGATGGCGGCGGCCTCCACATCGTCGGGGGCGGTGCGGACGATGAGGGCCCCGCCGCCAAAGTCCTCCGCCTCAAAGCCGAAGCGCTCCAGCAGGGGCAGCTGGGCCAGCAGGGCGGCCCCCTCCTCCGCCGGAGGGGTGAATACCACCGGGGTGAGCAGGGTCTGGACCATGGGGGTGTATCCCGCCGCCTTCAGCCGGTCAAAGTTCATCCGCTCATGGGCGGCGTGCTTGTCGATAAGGAGCACCTTGTCCCCCTGCTCCACAATGATGTAGGTGTTCAAGACCTCCCCCGCCATACGCCAAGGTGTTTCTTCCGGCTCGGGCTGGGTTATCTGGGACGGGCCGATGTGGGCATCGGCCCCTACAGGGGTAATGGTTTGGGTGGGTTCATCGTCAACCGTAGGGGCGACCCTTGTGGTCGCCCGCGGGACCTCGGGGGTCACCTCCACGGGCGGGGTGACAGAAGCCGGGGCCGGTTTGGGCTGGGGCCGTACAGGCTGGATGGTTGGAACAGGCCGTTCCGGCACCGTAGGGGCTACCCTTGGGGTGGCCCGCACAGGCTGGGCCGTTTGGGCAGGCCGGGCGGTAAAATCCCGGAGGGGCAGAGACGGGGCGGGCTTGTCCGCCGTCTTGCGGAACTGCTCCGACGTCATGGTGCGGAAGGTGGTCTGATGGGGGGTCACCGTGTCCTGGGCGGCCTTGGGAGCCAGCCGGGGGGTGTCAGACAGGGCGGAGGGCCGGGACCGGTCGGCCTCCAGGGTGGATTTCACGGCGTAATACACCGCGTCAAACACCTTTTTATCGCTGCCGAACTTGACCTCCTGCTTGGTGGGATGGACGTTCACATCCACAGCGTTGAGCTTGGTGGTCAGGTGGAGGACGCAGCCGGGGAACTTGCCCACCATCTTCTGGTTGGCGTAGGCCTCCTCCAGGGCGGCCATCATGGTGCGGCTCTTCACGTACCGGCCGTTGACGAAAAAGTGCTGATAGCCCCGGGTGCCCCGGCAGCAGGTGGGCAGGGACACAAAGCCGGTGACGCTCATATCCTCCCCGGAGCCCTTCACCGGGGTGAAGCCCAGGGCCAGGTCCCGGCCCAGCACGGCGTACAGAGCGGACTGGAGCTTGCCGTCGCCGGGGGTGAGCAGGTCCTGTTTGCCGTCCCGGAGGAACTTGATGCTCACCTCCGGGTGGGACAGGGCCAGCCGCTGCACCATGGCAAAGCAGGCGGCGCTCTCGGCGGAGTCCTTCTTCATGAACTTGAGCCGGGCGGGGGTGTTGTAGAACAGATCCTTCACCACCATGGTGGTGCCCTGGGGACAGCCCGCCTCCTCCTGGCTCACCACCACCCCCGCCTCCAGGGAGAGGGCAATGCCCAGAGGGGAATCGGCGGTGCGGGTGAGCAGCTCCATCCGGGACACGGCGGAGATGGCGGCCAGAGCCTCCCCCCGGAAGCCCAGGGTGCCGATGGCCTCCAGGTCGTACTCGGTGTGCAGCTTGCTGGTGGCGTGGCGCAGGAAGGCGGTGGGGGCCTCGTCGGCGGTGATGCCGCAGCCGTTGTCGTTGACCCGGATCAGGGTCATGCCCCCGTGCTGGATCTCCACCGTCAGCTTGTCCGCTCCGGCGTCGATGGCGTTCTCCATCAGCTCCTTCACCACGGAGGCGGGCCGCTCCACCACCTCGCCGGCGGCGATCAGGTCGGCCACATGGGAGTCAAGTTGTTGGATGTGAGGCATAGAAGTACCAACTTTCCAGGAAAGAAAATGGAAACGGGCCGATGTGGGCATCGGCCCCTACCGTTAAAAAGGGCCTTGTAGGGGCGGGTGCCCACACCCGCCCGCAATCATCTCAGGGCCCCCAGCAGCGTAAACCCATTGAGGGCCATATGGAGGACAATGGCGCTCCAGATGGAGCCGCCCCGATCGTAGCACCAGGCCAGAGCCAGGGCCATGGGGGCGTATTGGAGCATCAGCAGCAGGTACCGCAGGTCCAGGGTCCCGAAGGCATACACGAACTGGACGGCGCAGTAGAAGGAATAGAGGACCACCGACAGCACATAGCCCAGGGGCCGGCTGTAGCTGCGGACCGAGCCGAAGAGCAGGCCCCGGAACAGGGGCTCCTCCACCAGGGGCATGAGCACCACCAGGATAAACACGGTGGCCACAGGGGCGAAGGCGTACTGCTCCGGGTAGCTCATCAGGTTGGGGTTCTGCACCGGCAGGGGGATGAGGCCCACCAGAAAGGAGAGTACCTCGGCCCCCACCAGGCCTGTGATAAAGGCGAACAGGTTCTCGGGCAGCCAGTCCAGCAGCAGCCGGAAGCCGGTTTTCAGGAAGGACCAGAATACCAGAAAGGTGAGGCAGGCAATGATGAGGTAGTACACCACGTTGGCCTCGGCCACCGGGAACTCCCCCTGATAGGAGCGCTGGACCCAGCCCATGAGCCAGGGGAAGAGAAACACATACAGGGCGAAAAAGACCCAGCCCCGGTAACATTCGGCCCTGGTAATCTGGGGCCGCCAGGGGCGGCGTCGTCCGGTGAGCATGATGTGTTCCTCCTTTGTGCGTGGAAATAGGATTTGTGTAGGGGGCGACACCCCAGGGTGGCTTCTCTTGCCCCCTTGGGGCAATTCACCTTCTGCCTACGTCGCCCCGTTGTCACACGAGTTGTTTCAATTCGAAGAGCAGATTCATGGCCTCGATGGGGGTGAGGGTGTTCAGGTCCACCCCCTGGAGCCGCCGGACCACCTCTCCGCCCCCCATGTCCAGCAGGGACATCTGGTCGGGGGCGGGGGCCGCCGGGGCCTGGGGGGTCTGGACGCCCCCTGCCTCCAGCTCCTTGAGAATGTGGCGGGCCCGGGTGATGACCTTGTCGGGCACCCCGGCCAGCTTGGCCACCTCGATGCCGTAGCTCTGGTCGGCCCCGCCGGGGACGATCTTCCGCAGGAAGAGGATGTCGTCCCCCTTCTTTTTGGCGGCGATGTTGTAGTTCTTCACCCCGGGGATATGGCCCTCCAGGGCGGTGATCTCATGGTAGTGGGTGGCAAACAAGGTCTTGGCCCCCAGCTTTTTCTTGTCGGCGCAGTATTCCAGCACCGCCCGGGCAATGGACATTCCGTCATAGGTGGAGGTGCCCCGGCCGATCTCGTCCAGAATGAGCAGGCTCTTGCTGGTGGCGTTTTTCAGCAGCTCCGCCACCTCGGTCATCTCCACCATAAAGGTGGACTGGCCGGCGGACAGGTCGTCGCTGGCCCCGATGCGGGTGAACACCCGGTCCACGATGCCGATGCGGGCCGATTTGGCGGGGACAAAGGAGCCCATCTGGGCCATGAGGACAATGAGGGCCACCTGGCGCATATAGGTGGACTTGCCCGCCATGTTGGGGCCGGTGATGATGGCCACCGTGTTGTCCTTGCCGTCCATCCGGGTGTCGTTGGGGACAAAGAGGGCGTTTTTCAGCATCTTTTCCACCACCGGGTGGCGGCCCTCGGAAATCTCGATGGTGTCGGACAGGTCCACCTCCGGACGGCAGTAGCCCTGCTCGGCGGCCACGGCGGCGAAGGAGGCCAGCACGTCCACCTGGGCCACGGCGGCGGCGGAGCGCTGGATGTCCCCCACCCGGGCGGCGGCCTGCCGCCGCAGGTCGCAGAAGAGCTGGTACTCCAGAGCAGTGACCCGGTCCTGGGCGGACAGGATCTCATGCTCCAGGTCCTTCAGCTCCTGGGTGATGAACCGCTCGCAGTTCACCAGGGTCTGCTTGCGGATGTAGTCCTCCGGCACCTGGTCGTAATAGGACTTGGATACCTCGATGTAGTAGCCGAACACCTTGTTGAAGCCCACCTTCAGGCTCTTGATGCCGGTCTTTTCCTTCTCCCGGGCCTCCACAGCGGCCACCAGGTCCTTGCCGTTGGTGAGGATGTCCCGCAGCCGGTCCACCTCGGGGTCGTAGCCCTCCCGGATGAAGCCGCCCTCCCGGACGGAGAAGGGGGGCTCGTCCACAATGGCCCGGCCGATCAGCTCCCGCAGGTCGGGCAGGTCGTCCAGGGCGGCGGACAGGGCGGTGAGCAGGGCGCCGGAGTAGGGGGTCAGCAGCTGCCGCAGCCGGGGCAGCTTGCCCAGGCCGATGGCCAGAGCCATCAGGTCCCGGCCCCCCGCGGTGCCGTACACAATGCGGCCGATAAGCCGCTCCAGGTCGGTGACCTCCCGCAGGGTGCTCACCAGCTCGTCCCGGCCGATGGGGTCGGACACCAGCTCCTCCACCGCCCCCAGCCGGCGGCTGATGGCGCCGGGGGAGAGGAGGGGCCGCTCCATCCAGGTGCGGATCAGCCGGTGGCCCATGGCGGTGCGGGTCTTGTCCAGCACCCACAAGAGGCTGCCCTTCTTCTCCTTGGAGCGGAGGGTTTCGGTGAGCTCCAGATTGCGCCGGGCGGTGAGATCCAGCTCCATGAACTGGCCGGAGGTGAACCAGGTGAGGGTGGTGATGTGGGAGAGGTCGGTTTTCTGAGTTTCGTAGAGGTAGCTCAAAAGGCCCCCCACCGCCTGGAGGGCGTGGTCGTCCCCCTCCGGCAGCTGGTCCAGGCCGCTGGTGAACTGTTTCTCTACCAGGGAGCGGGCGGAATCGGGCCGGAAGCGGGACTCCCCGCCGTTCTCACACCGGCAGTTCAGCTGATTGGTGAGGAAGTCCAGCAGGGCGGCGTCGCTGTAGGCCCCGTCGGACAGCATGGCCTCCCGGGGGGCGAAGCGGCCCAGCTCGTTGCACAGGTGCTCCTGGGTGTCCGGCCCGGTAAAGGAGGTGACGGAGATCTCGCCGGTGGAGATGTCGCAGAAGCACAGCCCTGCCCCGTCGGAGTCGGCATAGATGGCGCAGATGAAGTTGTTGCGGCCCTCCTCCAGCATGGAGGAGGCGATGACGGTGCCGGGGGTGACAATGCGGATGATGTCCCGGTCCACCAGCCCCTTGGCGGTGGCGGGGTCCTCCATCTGCTCGCAGATGGCCACCTTGTAGCCCTTGGCAATGAGCCGGGCGATGTAGGCGTCGGCACTGTGGTAGGGCACGCCGCACATGGGGGTGCGCTGATCCTCCGGCTTGCCCCGGTCCCGGGTGGTGAGGGTGAGATCCAGCTCCTTGGAGGCCAGCTTGGCGTCCTCCTGGAACATCTCGTAGAAGTCGCCCAGCCGGAAAAAGAGGATGCAGTCCGGATGAAGCTCTTTCATTTTCAGATATTGGCGCATCATGGGGGTCAGCTCGGACGGCATGGCGGGCGCTCCTTTTCTAAATGATAATTGAAATGGAAAGGGACGGATTGCCGCGCCAGTGTGCGCACTGGCTCGCAATGACGGCCCTATAGTGTGGGGTACAGATCAGTCCATCCGGGATTCCGGCGGTTGACCAGGGCGTTTTTTCGTTTCCTGGACCAGGATTTGATCTGCTTTTCTCGGGCAATGGCTGATTGGATGGATGGGGTGGCCTCAAAATAGACCAATTTTGTAATATCATAACGGGCGGTATAGCTGGCGGGATCGGCATGGGCGCGGTGCTGGGCGACCCGGCGGACCAGGTCCCGGGTTACCCCGGTGTAAATGGCTACATTGGTGGCGTTTGCCAGGATATAGACGTAATACATGGCTCCGTCCTCCTGCCTGTCATTGCGAGCCAGTGCGCGCACTGGCGTGGCAATCTGTATGTTACTCCGCCTTCTCCCCCATCAAAGACCACTTATTGGCTCCGGTGATCTTGACCTCCACAAACTGCCCGATGAGGGACTCCTCTCCGGTGAGGCGCACCAGGCGGTTGCCGGGGGTGCGGGCGGTGAGGCCCTTGTCGTCGGTGCCGTCCACCAGGCAGCGCACCGTCTTGCCGATATAGGCCGCGTGCTTTTCCTCGGAAATCTGGTCCTGCCGCTCCACCAGCCGCTGGAACCAGGCCGCCTTCTCCTCCTTGGAGACGGGGTCCTCCATCTTGGCGGCGGGGGTGCCCACACGGGGGGAGTAGATGAAGGTAAAGAGGGCGTCAAACCGCACCTCGTCCAGCAAGGTCATGGTCTGCTCAAACTCCTCGGCGGTTTCCCCGGGAAATCCTACGATGACGTCGGAGGTAATGACCACGTCGGGGATGGCCTGACGCAGGCGGCGCACCTTGTCCAGGTAGCCCGCCCGGTCGTACACCCGGTTCATGGCCTTTAACACCCGGTCGCTGCCCGCCTGGAAAGGCAGGTGGAAGCAAGGGGCGATCTTGGGGGAGGAGGCCATGGTGTCAAAGAGCTTCTGGGAGGCGTCCTTGGGGTGGCTGGTCATGAAGCGCAGCAGGAAGTCCCCGGGAATCTCGGAGGCCGCCTTCAAGAGGCCGGCGAAGTCCATGGGGTCGTCCAGGTCCTTGCCATAGGAGTTGACGTTCTGGCCCAGCAGGGTGATGTCCTTGTACCCCTCGGCCACCAGGCCCCGGATCTCCTCCAGAATGACCTCCGGCTGACGGGAGCGCTCCCGGCCACGGACGTAGGGCACGATGCAGTAGGTGCAGAAGTTGTTGCAGCCGTACATGATGGACACCCAGGCCTTCACCTTGTCCTGACGCACCACCGGGATGCCCTCGGCGATGGAGCCGGGCTCGTCGGCGATGTCAAAGATGCGGCCCCGGCGGGTCACCAGCCGGTACAGGAGTTCGGGGAACCGCCAAAGGGCGTGGGGCCCGAACACCAGGTCCACCTGCCGGTAGCTCTCCTTGATCTTCTGGGCCCGGTGGGGCTCCTGGGCCATGCAGCCGCACACGCAGATGAGCTGGTTGGGCTTGGCCCGCTTGGTGTGGACCAGGGCGCCCACGTTGCCCAGCACCCGCATCTCGGCGTGCTCCCGGATGGCGCAGGTGTTGATGAGGATGAGGTCGGCCTCGGCCTCGCTGTCGGTGAAGTCGTAGCCCATCTCCCGCAGGTAGCCCCGCAGCCGCTCGGAGTCGGCCTCGTTCTGCTGGCAGCCGTAGGTATCCACGAAGGCCAGCGGGGCGGTGGGACGGGCGGCGTTGCGCTCATGGAGTTTGTGGCAGAAGTCCCGCTGACGCTCCACGTCGGCGGGGGAAATTTTGGTGGTCTGTCGGTTCAAAACGGTTCCTCCCGAAAAGTCTGTATCAATACTCAATCATAGCACTTTTCAGCATTAAACACAAGGCCTGTCCCCTTTTCATTGACTGGATTCGGCGGGGAGTATATAATGGAAAGGACTATCCACGGAAAGGCGGCGGAGCCATGAAAACCCTGGTCATCGAGCGGGATGCACTGAAGAATAATATCTCCGTGGTCAAGGAGCGGGCGGGGGGCGCCGTGATCTACGGCGTGGTCACCGGAGACGGCCAGGGAGCCGGTCTGGTGGAGCTGGCAAAGACCCTCCGGGCCGAGGGCATCGGCCGCTTCGCCGTGTCCGAGGTGGCGGAGGCCGCCGCCCTGCGGAAGGCGGGCTTTGTGGAGGAGGAGATCCTCATGCTCCGCTGCACCACCGACCGGGAGGAGCTGGAGCAGCTGCTGGACCTGAACGTGATCTGCACCGTGGGCTCCCACGACAGCGGTATGGCCCTCAACGGGGTGGCGGAGGCCCGGTCCACCATTGCCGAGGCCCACATCCAGATCGATACCGGCATGGGCTTCGGGGGCTTTCTCTCCAGCGAGCCGGAGAAGATCCTGTCCACCTTCCGGGACCTGTCCAGCATCGCCGTGTCCGGGGTGTGTACCCAGCTGTACACCAAGAGCCGCAAGGGCAAGGCCCTGGCGGCCCAGGTGGAGGAGTTCACCAAAACGGTGGAGGCCATCCACGCCGCCGGGTTTGAGACGGGCACCGTCCACGCCGCCGGGTCCTATGTGCTGATGCACCACCCCGCCGCCCGGCTGGGGGGCGTCCGGGCGGGCACCGTGCTGATGGGCCGGTGCCGCCGGGCCAGAGGGGACGGCCTGCGCCGGGTTGGCTACGGCGAGGTGAAGGTGGAGGAGACCCGCTGGGTGCCCAAGGGCCACATCGTGGGGGGCAACACCCCCGCGCCCCTGAAAAAGAACACCCGGGTGGCGGTGCTGCCCGTGGGGTATCAGAACGGCTTCGGCATGGGCCGCCCCTGGGCAGGAGGGCTGCTGGACGCCATCCGCCGGTGGCTCACCCAGCGGCAGATCACCGTCCGGGTCAACGGCCAGAAGGCCAGGGTCATTGGCGGCATCGGCGCCATCGAGACCATCGTGGACGTGACCGACCTAAAATGTACCGCCGGAGACAAGGCGGTGTTTGATATCGACCCCATTTTTGCCAAGGGGTTTGTCCGGGAGTACCGGTAAGGGGGATCGATTGCCCCCTCATCCGTCATTTGCCTTGCAAATGCCACCTTCCCCCCTGAGGGGGGAAGGTCTTACCCCAAAAAGAAAGGAATTTAAACTATGCGTGCAGTTGTGACCCGTGTCAAGAACGCCTCCGTCACCATTGACGGCAAGGTGAACGGCGAGATCGGCCAGGGCTTCCTGGTGCTGCTGGGGGTGGCCCCCAGCGATACCGAGGCCCAGGCCGTCAAGATGGCCGACAAGGTGTGCGGCCTGCGCATCTTTGAGGACGAGAACGAAAAGATGAACCTGAACCTGGAGGCGGTGGGGGGCTCCCTGCTGGTGGTGAGCCAGTTCACCCTCTACGCCGACACCAAGTCCCGCCGCCCCGGCTTCTCCGGAGCCGCCAAGCCGGACATCGCCATCCCCCTGTATGAGAAGTTTATGGCCGAGTGCGCCGGACGGGGCTTTGAGGTCCAGCACGGCGAATTTGGGGCCGATATGCAGGTATACTCTCAGAATGACGGACCGGTGACCATCCTGCTGGACACCGATACCATGTAAAGAAAGGGGTACACATCCCATGAAAATTCGCGTTTTACAGGTGGGGCCCATCGGCACCAACTGCTATCTGCTGGAGGACGAGGACAGCCACACCGCCGCCGTGGTGGACCCCGGCGACGAGGCCGACCGTATTCTGGCCCAGGCCAAGGCCGACGGGGTGGAGATTCAGTCCATCCTGCTGACCCACGCCCACTATGACCACACCACCGGCGTGGCCGGGCTGCTCAAGGCTCTGCCCAACATTCCGGTGTACCTCCACCCCGCCGATATCGCCCGGCTGGGCACCCCGGTGTTCCCCGCTCTGGGCGTCGAGCCCACCCCCTATGACGACGGCGACGTGGTGAAGGTGGGGGGCATCGACGTGCAGGTGCTCCACACCCCCGGCCACACCCCCGGCGGCGTGTGCCTGATGGCGGGGGAGGCCCTCTTCACCGGCGATACCCTGTTCCAGGGCTCCATGGGCCGCACCGACCTGCCCGGCGGCAGCTACCAGGAGATCATGGCCTCCCTGGCCCGGCTGGCCCGGCTGCCCGGGGACTTCCAGGTTCTCCCCGGCCACATGGACCTGTCCACCCTGGACACCGAGCGAAAGGGCAATTACTATATGCAGGAGGCCATGGGGTAAGGGACGGGCCGATGTGGGCATCGGCCCCTACGGCCTTCCGTCCCCGTCCATTTCCCAGGAAAGGATTCTTCCTCCATGAAACTGTATTTGAAGGGCCACGACTACAAATACGCCGCCGAGCAGATGCTGCTGACCCTGTTCCCCGACCAGCGGCCGGAGTATGACGACCGGCCCCCCGCTGCCGGGGAGGATCATCTGGTGCTCTCCCTGAGCCGGGGCAAGCTGTGGGCCACTGCTACCGCCAAACTGACTTACAACGGCCAGTCATATGGGGCAAGCCGCCGGTGTAAACTGGAAGAACTCACCGACGACCTCTCCACCAGCCGGGCGTTACAGCGCATTTTGAAGCTGGCCTTCTACGACGCCGGGGTGGCCGCACGGGGGAACGAGCCCCCCTGGGGGGCGCTGACCGGCGTGCGTCCGGTGAAGATCCCCACCCGCGCCATGCTGGCTGGGGCCACCCCCGCTCAGGCGGAGAAGATTTTAAAAGACACCTACCGGGTGTCCCCCCTGCGGCGGCGGCTGGCCATGGACTGCGCCCAGGCCAGCCTGGAGGCCCAGCGGAGCCTGAAACCGGAGGAGGTGTCCCTCTATGTGGGCATCCCCTTCTGTCCCACCCGGTGCGCCTACTGCTCCTTTGTGTCCGCCGACGTGGGCCGCGCCCTCAAGCTCATCGACCCCTTCCTGGACTGCCTTTCCCGGGAAATCAAGGCCACCGGTGAAATGCTGGCGGGGGCGGGTTTGAAGGTACGCACCGTCTACTTCGGCGGCGGCACCCCCACCACCCTGTCCGCCTCTCAGCTGGACCGGCTCATGGGGGAGATCGCCGATTCCATCGACCTGTCCGCCTGCACCGAGTACACCGTGGAGGCGGGACGGCCCGACACCATTACCCGGGAAAAGCTGGAGGTCCTCTTCCGCCGGGGCTGCGGCCGGGTGTCGGTGAATCCCCAGACCATGGCCGACCATGTGCTGGCCGCCATGGGCCGGGCTCACCGGGCCGAGGATATCCGGAAAGCCTACGCCCTGGCCCGGGACAGCGGCATCCCCTGCGTGAACATGGACCTGATTGCCGGTCTGCCCGCCGACAGCGTGGACGGCTTCCGGTCCTCCCTGGACCAGGTGCTGGCCATGGCGCCGGAGAATATCACCGTCCACACCCTGGCCATGAAGAAGGGCTCCCGGCTGATGGAAGAAGGGGGCGGCGTGCCCGCCGATGAAGAAGTGGCCGCTATGCTGGAGTACGCCTGGTCCGCTCTGCGTGGGGCGGGGCAGATTCCCTATTACCTCTACCGCCAGAAGTATATGTCCGGCTCCTTTGAAAACGTGGGCTGGTGCCTGCCGGGGGCCGAGAGCCTCTATAACATCTGCATGATGGAGGAGCTGCACACCATCGTCTCCCTGGGGGGCGGCGGGGTGACCAAGCTGGTGAACCCGGCCACCGGGCACATCGAGCGCATTGCCAACCCCAAGTACCCCAAGGAATATATCGAGAAGATTGACGCCGTCTGCGCCGGAAAGGAGCGGGTCGCCCGCTTCCACGGCGCCCTGTAAGGAGGTCCCCTATGCCCTATCAGCTGCAAGAGATCAACCAGAGCCTCCGCACCGATCCCAAGGGATTTCTGGAGGCCTGCGACGCCGCCTATCAAAGCCGCATTGACTCCGCGGTGGACCGTATTCTGGAGCGGATGAAGGTCAGCCCCATTGTGCTGCTGTCCGGCCCGTCCGGCTCGGGCAAGACCACCACCGCCCTCAAGCTGGAGCAGGAGCTGGAGCGCCGGGGGGTGAACACCCACACCATCTCCATGGACAACTACTACAAGACCCTCAACCGCAAGACCGCCCCCCGCACCCCCGAGGGGGACATCGACTACGAGTCTCCGGTGCTGCTGGACCTGGACCTGCTGGACGAGACTTTCTCCAAGCTGTCCCGGGGCGAGTGGGTGGTGGTGCCCAAGTATGAGTTTGCCCGCCAGATGCGCAACGACAGCCGGGGCACCTTTTTGAAGCTGGACAAGAACGAGATCGCCATTTTCGAGGGCATCCACGCCCTCAACGACGACATCTTCGGCCGCCACCCGGAGGCCACCGGCCTGTACATCTCCGCCCGCTCCAACGTGCTGGAGGGGGAGGAACTGCGGTTCAAGGGCACTTGGATGCGCATTTCCCGCCGGGCGGTCCGTGACTATAATTTCCGGGGCACAGACCTTTTGGAAACCCTTTTGATGTGGTATAATGTGCGCCGGGGCGAGAAGAAGTACATCTCCCCCTTCAAAAACCGGGCCAATATCATCATCGACTCCTCCCTGCCCTACGAGGTGTCGGTGTTTGCCAACTATGCCCACGTCCTGAAAGAGGCGGTGGACCAGATCCCCGCCGACAACCCCCGCTATCATGAGTTCCACGATCTGGTGGACTCCTTCCGGTACTTTGAGCCGGTGGACCCGGCTCTGGTGCCCCCCGAGTCCCTGATCCGGGAGTTTATCGGCGGCGGCAGCTATCATTACTAAACGAATAACCAGCAGGCGGGGGCCTGTCCCCCGCCGCTCTTCCCGTATCAATCCCTGGTAACAACATAGGAAAGAAGGAAAAATACCATGTCAGAATGTACCCACAACTGTTCCTCCTGCGGCGAGAGCTGCGGTGAGCGCACCGCCCCCCAGGATCTCCACGTTCCCGCCAACGGCCTGTCCCACATCGGCAAGGTCATTGCCGTGGTCAGCGGCAAGGGCGGCGTGGGCAAGAGCCTGGTGACCTCCTCCCTGGCGGTGGCCATGCGCCGCATGGGCAAGAAGGTGGCCGTGCTGGAC
>DWXO01000048.1 GCA_019119165.1 Candidatus Flavonifractor intestinigallinarum
TGCTGCTGGCCGCCCGACATCTCGGTGGGCTTGTGCTCCGCCCGGTCGGCCAGACCCACCCGCTCCAGGGCGGCCTCCACCCGGTCCCACCGCTTGGAGGCGGGCACCCCCTGATAGATCAGGGGGAGCTCCACGTTCTCCCAGGCGTTGAGGGCGGGAATCAGGTTAAAGCCCTGAAAGATAAACCCGATCTGCTTGTTGCGGATGTGGGCCAGCTGCTTGTCGGTGAGCTCGGTCACGTCCACCCCGTCCAGATGGTAGTCCCCGTAGGTGGGGATATCCAGACAGCCCAGAATGTTCATCAGGGTGGACTTGCCGGAGCCGGACTGGCCGATGATGGCCACGAACTCCCCCCGGTCCACCGTGAGGCTCACCCCGTCCAGGGCCCGGACCTCGCTCTCCTCCCCTTCATGGTAGATCTTGAAGAGGTTTTTTACATCGATCAGCATATCAGCCACCCCAACTGTCGGCGCTCTGGGTGGCGTAGCCGATGAACACCTCGTCGCCCTCATTGAGGCCCCGCTTGACCTCCGCGCGGCTAGTATCGTTGATGCCGATCTCCACCGGCACGGCCCAGAAGCCCTCAGGGCACTCCCAGGCGGGATCGGGCTCCAGAATGGCATTGGCGGGGGCCTCCTTGGACTTGACAAAGACGATGGTGCCGGTTTCTTCATCGGTGGAGGAGCCGCCGCCCATACCGCCGCTGGCGCCGCCGCCCGTGGAGATGCCCGGACCGGGCATGACTACCACGCCCAGCTTGCGGACCGAGATCCCGCCGCCAGAATAGCGCTGAGGCACCGCCACCGCGCCGCCGCTGACGGACATATCTCCGTCTATGATCATATCGCCGCCGTCATCGATGATCATATCGCCGCCGTCGTCGGGCAGGGTCTCACCGTCGATCACACCGCCGTCGTCAGGCAGAGTCTCACCGTCAATCACACTGCCATCGTCGGGCAGGGTCTCACCGTCGATCACACTGCCGTCGTCGGGCAGGGTGTCTCCGTCCATGCTGCCGTCCTCTCCGCCGTTCTCGGCAGGGGGAGCGTCCATGCTGTCGGGCAGCGTCACATTGTTGAAGCTGACGTACTTCACAGCGGCCACCGGCACGGTGAGGCAGTTGTCCGACTGGCTGGCCACAAAGGAGTAGCTGACGTAAGTACCGGGGATCATGGAGCCGTCAGAGTTGTCCACCGCAACCACCGCCGGGATGGAGGCCACGCCGTTTTCTCCGGAGGCGGTGAGGGAGACGCTCTGCACCACGCCCATGTAGGGGGTGCCGTACTGGTCCAGGTCCACCATCATACCCACCTTGACATACTGGGCGTTGCGCTCGTCCACGCTGATCTCCACCGTCATCTGGGAGGTATCGGCAATGCTGATGCCCTGGCCGCTCTGTACCTCCTCGCCCTCCATAAGGCTGCAGGACAGAACCGTGCCCGCGATGGGGGCCACGCCGTTATACTTGCTCAGCTCGTCGTTGGCCTCCTTCAGCTTCTCCTGGGCGGCCTTCAGGGCCTCCTCCTTGGCGCTGATCTCCTCGTCGGAGTCCTTGGCGCCCAGCTGGACCAGCACCTGGCCCGCCTTTACGTCGCCGTAGTTGAGCAGGTTGAAGCTCTCCACCGGACCGGAGGCCTTGGCCTTCACCACGGTGGTCTCGTAGAACTCCAGCTTGCCGTTCTGATAGGGGTAGATGGGGGTGCCGTCGGCGGCGGTGAGGGAGGCGGAGGCCTCCATCCCCTCGGTCAGGGTGCCGGGGTTGTCCAGCACAAAGACCACCTCAAAGTGGGTGGCTCCCTCCGGGGAGACAAAGCGCACCTTGTTGATCTTCTCCACCGTACCGGTGCGGCTGCCCATGATGGAGGGAATGGTGATCTGGGCGGTCTGGCCCACCTTGATGCTGTCCTCATAGGCATAGCTGTAGTAGAGGGAGATTCGCAGCTTGGTGTCGTTGACGATGGTGGCGATGGTGTCGCCCTCGTTCACCGTATCTCCCACCTTCAGGTCGGCCACCTCCCGCAGATTGCCGGCGTGGGGGGCCTTGACGGTCAGCTCCCCGATCTTCTCATAGACCGCCTGGAGCTGCTTCTGGCAGTCGTCCACCGTCTCCTGGGCGGACTTGACGGCCTCCCGGGCGGCGGTGTCGTCCATGCGGTAGAGGGGCTGGCCCTCGGTGACCTGGTCGCCCTCCTTCACATAGAGCTCCAGAATGGTGCCGGTGCCCGGGGTGACTGTGGCCGATTTATTGGCCTTGGCCATGCCGCTGCCCTCCACCTTCACCTGGATGGACCCCAGCTGAACAGTGTCGATCATGGCCTCGCCCAGTCCCATTTCGTCTTCCCGGAATACAAAGTACCACAGGGCAAAGACAATTCCGGCGATCACCGCCGCGGTAATGAGCAGGCCCACGATCAGCTTGACCTTGCTGCGGCGCTTCTTCTTTCTGGGCCCGGAAGGCGCCCCGGCCGGCGGCGTCTGGCCCGGAGCGGGCCGCTCAAGCACAGGCGTCTGTTGATCCGTCATATTGAACTCCTCCTTACGCACTTGGTTGTTCACTGCCATTCTAGCATACCGGGTACGGTAAACAATGACAAAGCAATGACAAATTCTTAACAAATCCTTAAATTTCCCTGTTGATTCCAGATCGGGCGTCCGCCGGCACCAGTGTATGCCCTTTTGCAGGAAATCTTTGCCGGAAACCGCCGCTCCTTTCTCCGCCGCCCATTCCTTTTTATGGACGTTTTCCATCCGAAAAGGTTCCAGTCGAAAAAAGGCCGCCGGCGAAGGAAACTTCCTTCGCCGGCGGCCTTTGCTCAAAGCTCGATCAGATACCGCTCATATCCGTTGATCACCCTGGTACTGCCGTAGACCTGCTCCCGCTGGATGCTCCGCCCATAGTTCAGATGGGTGTGTCCATGGAGATGGAGGGCGGGCTGGTACTTGTCCAGCATCCGGTTGAAGGCCCGGAAGCCGGTATGGGCCAGATCGGTGCAGGGCACCATATCCTTCCCGGGCGCGTGGGTCAGCAGGATGTCGAACCCCTTTTTGAAAAACAGCTTGGGGGCCAGACGCAAGGCCCGCAGATCCATCTCCCGGTCGGTGTACTGGTGGGGGCCCTTCTTATAGCGCATGGAGCCCCCCAGGCCCACGATCCGCAGGCCCTGGTACTCATAGCACTGCCCGTCGATGCAGGTGCAGCCCAGAGGGGGGTCTTTCTCATAGTGTCCGTCGTGGTTGCCGTGGACATAGAGCACCGGACAGTGGGCAAAGGTGGCCAGAAAGGACAGGTAGTGGGATTTCAGATCCCCGCAGGAGAGGATCAGATCCACCCCCTCCAGCTTATCCGGTGTATAGTAGTCCCACAGGGCGGGGGACTCATAGTCGGCTACAGCCAGAATCTTCACTTCAGCCCAGCCTCCTCAAAGCCCTGAACCCGCATCCACGCCCTGGCCTGGTCGGTCAGCTCCTCCGGCTTGGGGATGGACCCCTCCACATAGGTGGACAGCCAGTTCATGGACAGGATCTGCTGGGCGGGCAGGGGGCCGTCGTCGCCGTACACCACATGGCCCTGCTGGTTCATCAGCACCCCGTAGAAGGGGTCCAGCCGCTCGGCCCGGATGGCGTCCCGCAGCACACCGGCCAGCCGCCGGGTACCGGCGGGCAGGCGGCGGGAGCAGAGCACATCCACCATCTTCTGGTTCAGGCCCCACCAGTAGCTGATGGCGCTGCTGCCCCGGCTCTCCTTTTTCCAGCTGCCGTCCAGCACCCGCCGCACCAGGCTCTGATAAAACCGGCCCCAGTCGCAGTGGATCATGGCCAGATTGTGCAGCTCCCTTGACCGGGGACCAGCGTTGGCGGCCAGCCGGTCCAGGTAGTCGATATACACGATGCCCTTGGCCCGCAGGCTGTCGATGCCCCCGCCCTCCTTCAGGCTGTTCCAGGACAGCAGCACCCGGGCGTTGGCGTTGACCATCCTGGCCCCCTGGGCAAAGGCGTTGATGCTGGCGATGGTGCCGAAGGTGGGGTAGTCGGCCACATAGCCCACCCAGCCGCTGCGGGACAGGGTACCGGCGATGGCCCCCTTGATGAACTTGGCCTCATACATCCGGGGGTAGTAGGTACGCACCGAGGGATAGGAGTTGTTAAGGGAGCAGTTGAAGAACTTCACCTCCGGGTGACGCACCGCCTGCTTCACGCTGGGCAGCAGCAGGGAGGGATCGGTGGTGAAGATCAGGTCCGCCCCCTTGGCCACCGCGTCGTTGATGGCCTCCTCCGCCGCCTGCTCGGTGACGGCGTTTTCATAGGAGAGGGTATAGAGCTGGTCGTGCATGGTATCCTCCAGCAGATAGCGGCCGCACTCATGCTCATAGACCCAGCGGGAGGTGTCGCTGCTGCCGGCGTGGATGAAGGCGGCGCACAGCCGCTCGCCAATGGGGTGGAAGGGGAACAGGGGCTTTTTCACCGTGTCCTCCAGCATGAGGGTCACCCCGGCATTTTCCAGCCGGTTGCGCACCTCCTGCCGGATCATGGGCAGCTCCCGGGCGATCTGCGTGGACAGCTTGCCCCGGGAGGCCTGATAGCCGAACAGCTTCACATACACCAGGAAGGCCAGGGAGATATACTGCTGGTCGGCGTTCTCCCGCAGGCAGGCGTCCCGGAACATATAGTAAAAGGAGCGGAAATTGTGGATCTCCTCGGCGCTCCACGCCTCCCGGCTGGGACGGCCCATGGCCTCCAGCAGCTCCCGGTACTCCCCCGGCCGCCGGAACACCAGGAAATTCAGCCCGGTGATCTGGTAAAAATTCAGAAATTCGTAGTAGGCGGTCACCTCCGGGTCGTCGGAGGGCCGGGGCAGCAGCCGGGTGACCACCGCCGGAATGGTGATGGCCCCATAGTATTTCAGCACACTTACCCGCTTGTGGCCCTCCACCACATAGAAGCGGTTGAGGTACTCCACCGCCTTGATGGGGTCCCGAATGCCTTCATTCAGGTGGGCCTGACAGAGGGCGGCCCACTTGCCGGCAAATTCGCTGTCCGCCTCCAGGGCGGGATAGAAGCCGGGGGAAAAGCTGTCCCGCCGCAGCTGGTTGCAGGTACCCACGATCAGATCGGTGGGCACTTCCACCACGCCCAGGCTCTCCCGGCGCATGGCCAATTCCTCCGGGTCGCCTGGCAGGACCCGCAGGCCGGTGTCCTCCCCCCGGGCCGCCGACGCTTTGATCTCCTTCTGTGCCATGCGGAGCGCGTTGAGGTATTCTTCCAATACGGGCATATCCGCCGTTCCCCTTTCCAATCCGTTCTCTTTTCTCTCCCAACAAACTACCACGACCGGAACAAAAATACAATCCCTTTCTCCCTCCGCCTCCCGGTTTTTAGTGGTAATAACATACAAAAAAGGGGCGCTTCGGTTGAAGAATAGATGGAGCCGTGCTATAGTAATAGCTGTTGGTCCGGCCCTGGAGGGCCTGCCGCCGTCGTATCCACCCACACCGGCCCCGCCGGTGTCTGTCATAAAGGAGACTTTCCATATGAACGAATACAACTACCGCAAGGGCACCGTGCCCTGTCATACCTGGCGCATGATCCGCGCCCTGGAGGAAGATCTGTATTACAAGCGCCCCGCCGTCCCCGGCCGCCGTCCCCCCATCGTGATGCCCGCCTCCCTGACCGTCCCCAAGGCTCCTGTGGAGACCGCCCCCGCACCCCAGGCCGCCCCTGTGGCGGAGCCCGCGGCCAACCTCTTCGACCTGCGCATGGAGCGCTGGGGCGACGAGCTGGCCCGGCTGTACCGGGATCACTTCCACGGCGATCTGGCTGCCTGGGACCGTCTGACCACCCTGCTGCGCCAGAGCTGGGAGGCCCGCCCGGCGGAGCTGGCTGCTCTGGATGAGCGCCGGGCCGCCGACGACGGCTGGTATGGCCGCCGGGACCTGCTGGCCATGGCGGTGGACGCCGCCGGTTTTGCCGGCTCCCTGGCCGGTGTGGCCGAGCATCTGCCCTATCTGGCGGAGTGCGGCGTGAATTTCCTGCGTCTCAACGGAGAAGGCAGCCAGGAGGAGCTGGCCGGTCTGGCCCACGCCTGCCGGGAGCGTGAGATCCTCCTGGCCCTGCCCCTGAAGGCCGACGCCCCTCAGGACGCCGCCGCCTTCCACGCCTGGACGGAGGGGCTGCTGGCCCTGGCAAACCTGGGGGCCGACGCCATCCGTCTGGGCGATCTGTCCCGCCTGCCCCATGACGTGCTGCGGATGGCCCGTCTCATCTGCCAGCTGGTGTGCCCCGGCGTGCTGCTGATGGGCAAGGCCCCCGCCGGGGATCAGGCCGCCTACTTCGGCAGCGAGGACAAACCCGAGTGCCATCTGCTCTGCCGGAACAACGGAGCTCTGCTGTTCCACACCCTGGCCACCGGCGACGTGGCCCTGCTCCGCCATGAGGTGGAGGGTTCCCTGTCCTCCGCCGGGCTCTTCCTCAACCGGCTCCACGGCGACAGCGGTCTGGACTGGACGCTGGACTACGGCTGGCTGAACCAGCACTGCGGCACCGACGAGGACGCCCACCGCCAGTACCTCAACGACTGGGCCACCGGCCAGTTCCTCGGCAGCAACAGCCGGGGCGAGCTGTGCCGGGAGGGCAAGGTGTGCGGCACCACCGCCTCCCTGTGCGGCGTGGAGGCCGCCGACTACGAGCAGAACGACACCAAGCTGGACCAGGCCGTGGCCTGCGACCTGCTGCTCCACGCCTTCCTGCTCACCCAGAGCGGGCTGCCCCTGCTGACCTGCGGCGACGAGGTGGGCCAGCTCAACGACTACAGCTACCATGAGGACCCCGCCCGGTCCGGCGACGCCCGCAACCTCCAGCACGGTCCCTTCCAGTGGGAGCTGGCCGCCATGCGGGGCGACGGAGAGACCCGCCAGGGCAAGCAGTTCCAGGGCCTGCGCCGCCTGGAGGAGCTGCGTGTGGCGGAGCCCGCCTTCGACGCCCGGGCCAATGTGTGGACCTTCGACACCGGCAACCCCCATGTGCTGGGCGTGGGCCGCTGGTATGAGGGCCGCAAGCTGGTGGCGCTGTTCAACTTTGGCGGCGACTTCGTCACCGCCTCCGCCCCCGAGGGCGGCGCCTTTGACGAGCTGATCTACGGTGGCCACTACGACGAAATCGGCCATGTGGAGCTCTATCCCTACGGCTTTGTCTGGCTGCTCCAGCAGGAAGCCTAACACAACCGCCAAAAAGGCGGACCGGGAACTTGCCCGGTCCGCCTTTTCTGTTTATTCAGTTCTCCGGCAGGGTCCTGACGGCCCGCTCCAGCAGCTCCAGCAGCAGGGGCATCTGCTCCCGCTCGGGCAGCATCAGCCGCACCGCCCGGCTGTCCAGGCCCACATAGCTCTCGCAGCTGACGGTGAGCAGCCCCTCCCCCATCAGGTGGCGCTGCAAATGGAAGGCGGGGTCCTCCGTCTCCACATAGAGCATGAGGATGGGGGTGCTCTCGCAGGTGGCCGCCGCCCGGAGCCTGCGGCCATACCGCCGGTTGTATGTCTCAATGGCCGCCAGCAGTTCCTGCTTGCTCAAAATCACCGGCTGGATGCCGAAGGGGTCCTCCGGCCGCTCGAACTTGGTCTCCAGTGCGGTCTGGGCCAGCACCCGGGCGATGCCGTTGCTGTTGAAGGGAAGCACCAGCTTCTCCAGCTGGGGCAGCAGGCCGCTCTGGGTGGAGCTGACCCCATAGCCCAGCCGCACTCCGGCCATGCCCCATCCCTTGGAAAAACTGCGGGTCACGATCAGGTTGGGGTGACGGGGGATCAGGTTGATGGCACTGGCGGAGAAGGGCAGGTACTCGGCGTAGGCCTCGTCCACCACCAGCAGTTTCCCCCAGGCCGCCGCCCGGTCCGCGATGCGCCCAATGTCCTCCAGACGCACCGGCAGGCCGGTGGGGTTGATGGGATTCTCCACAATGAACAGCCCGTACTCCGCCGACATTTTTTCCAGATAGTCCTCCACATGAAAGCGGTACCCGTCGGCCCGGTCCAGGTAGCAGCACTCATACACCGAGCCGGTGCAGTGTACATGATCCACATAGGCGGTGAACTGAGGGGCGTGGCCCAGCACCTTTTTCCCCCGTGTGAGGCACAGCAGATTCAGGTTGCACAGGATATCATAGGAGCCGTTGCCCAGAATGATGTGGTCGGCGGTGAGCCACCCCTCCCCTACGCCGTTGCCCCGGTACCAGTTGGCCAGCGCCTCCTTCAGGGTGCCGCCGTGGGGATAGTATTTGATCTCGGCAAAGTTGCCGCCGTGGGCCTCCGTCCGCTGCTCAAAGGCGTGAAGGCGCTGGAAGATGCAGTTGCCCAGCAGGTCGGTGTTGACCCCCAACGAGCAATCCAGCTTCACATCCCCCTCCGGCAGGCTGCCCGCATAGTCCTTCGAGACATAATCCCGCACATTGGGATTGATCTCCAGCTGAAACATTCTTCTCCCCCCTGTTTCCTTCTTTTTCCTCAGGATAACACCAATCCCCCTCAAAGGCAACTGAAACCGGCACCGTTCCGGCCCTTTGTATCCATTGTCAAGGCAGCAAACAGGCCCCCCGGCATAGCCGGGGGGCCTGTTCCTGTCTGCCGCGCCAGCCCGGTTCACAGGCGGTTCGGCTTTGTTTGTCGGGAGTTACTGCTCCACGCTCTGGCAGAAGTTCATCAGGATCTGGGCCACTTCCGCCCGGGTGGCGGTGCCGGCGGGGTCCAGCACGCTGCCGCCCTTGCCGGACAGCAGCTTGGCGCCCACCGCCCACTCCATGGCCTCAGCGGCCCAGGAGGAGGTCTTGCCGCCGTCGGTAAAGGCGTTCAGATCGCCCTTGGCGGAAAGGTCGTAGCCCTTGTTCCCGGCATAGCGGTACAGGATGGCCGCCAGCTGCTCCCGGGTCACGGTGTCGTCGGGAGCAAAGACGGTGTCGCTGTAGCCGGTGACGATGCCCTCAGCGGCGGCCCAGCGGACCGCCTCGCTGTACCACAGGCCCTCTTCCACATCGGAGAAGTTCATGGCGTAGTCCACCACAGGGCTGCCGGCCTGACGCCACAGGATGGTAACGACCATGGCCCGGTTGGTGGTCATGAGGGGGGCAAAAGCGGTGGCGGAGGTGCCGTCCATCAGCTTGTTGTCGTAGGCGTACTTCACAGCCTCATAGTACCAGTCGCCCGTCTTTACATCCGCAAAGGGCAGGCCGGTGTCCACGGGGGTCTCATCCTTCACAAAGGAGGCCTTCACGGTGACCGCGGAGGCGGGCATGGAGAAGGTGTACTTGCCGTCGCCCTTGTCGGTGAGCTTGACCTGGCTGCCGCTCTTCTGGGTCACGGTGATGTCGCCCAGCTTGTAGCCCTGGTCAGGCTTCACGGTCAGGGTGACGGTCAGGCCCTTGGAGGCGGTCTGGCGGCTGGCGGTCACGGTGCCGTTGGCGCTGCCCTCCACGGTGATGGCGTAGGAAGCAGTACCGCCGCCGGAGGAACCGCTCTCGGTCCACTTGGCATAGAGCTTCAGGTCGGCGTTCACAGGCTGGCTGAAATCCCAGGCCTGGGTCAGGGCCTCATCGCTGTACCAGCCCGCAAACCGGTAACCGGACCGGGTGGGGGCGGGAGGCTCCGTCGCCGTGCCGCCCTGCTCCACGCTCTGAGCGGGAACGGCGGTACCACCGTTGCTTACGAAGGTCACGGTCACCATGTTGGGTGCGTTTTTCACGGTCACGGTCATCTGAGCCGTCACACCGGCGGCGTTGTCCACGCCCTCAGGGAGGACCAGCGCTCCGGTCACGGTCTGCTGGCCGGGCTGCTGGGGCTGATAACCAGTGGAATCCCAGAGGATCTCACAGGTGATGGCAGTGCCGTCGCTGAGCTGGACCACAGCCTGCTCCGGAAGGGCCAGGCTCTCAAAGGCGGTGCCCAGTTCCACCGTCAGGCTGGAGGGATTGAGGAGCACGCGCTCCACCTGAGGCGCGCCGGTGAGGGTCAGGGTGAGCTGAGCCTCTACATTGTTGTCGTTGGTCACGCCGGTGCCGTCCAGCGTCAGTGTACCGGTCAGAGTCTGGGTTTCGGCGTTGGGGTCGTACCCGGCGCTCTTCCACTCCACCGGCAGGCGGACAGTGGTGCCGTCGGCCAGCTGGGCCACCACCTGCCGGGGCAGGGACAGCTGCTCAAAGGCGGCGCCCAGAAGGCCGGAGGCGGTCAGCGCCTCAACGGAGGTCACATCGGGGTTGTCCGTCTGGCCTTCAAAGGTCTTGGTTCCGAAAACCTGGATCTCGCCAATACTGACGCTGTTGGCCGCCATAGCAAAGGTATTCATCTCATGGAACAGGATACGCACATACCGGCCCTGAGCAGGCTCATCCAAAGTGTTTTCCTGAACACTGGCGGTAGAATCGGCTGCCGGCCACTCACATTCCTTTACTGTGGTCCAGTCATCGTCCGCCCCGGTATCCGATACCTGGATGGCATATTTAGTGCCCCACGCCTTATTGCCGGAGCCGGTAACAATCACACTGGTAATCGTATTAGTGCCGCCCAGGTCCTCCCCGTTCTGCGACTGATTCAGATCGAATACCGCCCACTCCACATCAGCAATCTGATTGCTGGGATCGGTATCATTCTTTTCTTTCATGATAGGCCAGGCGCTCCACCGGGTACCAGTGTTATCATCCACAAGGTTGCTTCCCGGAGCGGATACGCCAGGTTCCTCTCCAGACACCGTTACCGCGCAGCCCAGCGCAAGGTTTCCTGTGACAGGTTCAGCGGGCTCTCCAGCCTCCGGCTTAATGGTCACGGTGGCGCTCAGCGCAAACAGGCCGGGGTTGGCGATGGAGCCGTCCAGCTGGTAGACGCCCGTAAAGGTATAGTCTCCCGGCACTTCCGGATCATAGTCGTCGCAGCTCCAGGTCACCGGCAGGGACAGGGTATGGCCGCTGCTGAGGGTGACTTCCGCCTGGGCGGGCAGGCCCACCTGCTCCACCGGGGTGTTGTAATTCACGCTGATGGCCTCGGCCTCGGTGGCCTGGGGCTCATAGATGTTGGGGGTACGCAGGGGGATGGTGCCGGTGGGGGTATCTCCGCCGGTGCCGCCGGTGAGCAGAATGATCTCGGCGATGGCCGGGCTGGTACCCGCCTTCCACTCCAGCCGGAGGGCCAGCAGGGCGCCCAGCTCAGCGGTATCGAAGGTACACACGCCCTGATCCAGAGCGCCCAGGCTGACCCACTGCTGATCGGCGGTCTGGACCTTCACTTCGGCGTTGCTGATGGCATCGGGGGACTGCAGGATGGTAATGCCGGACAAATTGGAGTTGTCCGAGATCAGATACTGCAGGTAGCCGTCCTCGCCTTCCACCACACCGGGGGCAAAGAAGGTGGTGATGTTGCCGTCCATGGCCTTCTCAAAATCACCTTCCGGCTTGCCGGAAAACGCGCCCAGAGCAGCACCCTGCTCCAGGTCCTGGTTGACCTCCAGCTCATTGAACTTGATCCAACCCTTGTCGGTCTTGGTAATCTCCAGTTTGATGTAACGGGCGGAAACACCGCCGCCGTTACAGGCGTAATAGCGGTAGGGCGGGTCCATATCAGGCTGATTGTCAAAGGTGCCGATGGAAGTCCAGGCGCCCTCGGGATCGGTATCGCTGCCAACGCTGATATCCAGATAGTGGGGATAGTCCGTCCCGCTCTCGGGGAACCACAGGGTCACATCGTACACCGGCTGCTCGGAGCCCAGATCAAAGATCACATACTGGCCCTCGGTCTGCTTGGCCCCGGTCCAGGTAAAGGTGGCACGGTCGCCGTCCGTCATCTTCTCCCAGACATTGTCCTGATAGATGCTCATGTTGCTGGACACAAAGGACAGCTCCGTTTTCAGTTCCGCGGAAGTGGCCGAAATGGCGGGGATGGAACCGACGTAGGGGGAAGCAGAGCCGTTGTAAAGTCTGATGTAGCGCATGACGGCCAGGTCCGCAGGCGCGCCGTCGGTCCACACGGCTCCATTGGCGGAATACTGGAGGGTCAGACCCTCAGGCAGGGCCCCGGTCAGGGCGATCTCGCTGATGCCCATAATCTCAGGCAGGCGAAGGCCCACATAGTCCCCCTGCTGCAGCGTCAGATCACCGCTGACATTCAGGGTATAGACGCCGCCATCCTCGGACGCCTGCATGGCGCTGGTATCTTCCAGGCTGGTGTAGACCATGGAGCTCTCCGCCCCGTCGGTGGTCACCGTAAATTCACGGATGTTGGTCCAGTAGTCAGGCTTGCTGCCATAGCCGGCCTCCACCAGACGCAGGCGCACATAGCGGGCGGCAACATCCAGATCCTCCACCAGGATGTGGTGGGAGTTGACCTTCTCCACCAGGGTCACCCAGGTCTGCCCGTCCACCGAGCATTCCAGCGTGGCCTTGTGCAGGTAATCGTGATCGGTATCGCTCTTGCCCTGCAGGATATCGATGGCGCTGACGGTCTGGACCTTGCCCAGGTCCACGCCCACATAGTCGCCCTCCTGCTGGACAATGGAGTAAGAAGCTGCCGTACCGGTATCTCCGTCGAACATTCTGGCGGAGTTATCGCTGTCCTCCTGCTTCTGGCCGCCCAGGACGGCATAGAAGCTGGTTCCGCTTCCCAGGCTGCCGTCAGGGCTCAGCAGCGGCAGCATCTGGTCCCGCACAGCCGCGATCAGCTCAGTGGCAAAGGGCTGGAGCCGTCTGCTGCCGGCCTTGGCCATGACAGTGGGATACTGGGGGGTGGGATAGCCGTCCCACTCGTCCAGGCCCAGGCTGGCGTTGGACAGATAGGTCCAGGCGGCGTTCACGTCGCCCTCCTGCACCGCCAGGATGGCCAGCAGCGCCTGCTGGTCGGCGGTGACGATGGCAGTCAGGGACTTCAGCCAGGGCTCCAGCTCAGCCACCAGGGCCGCATTGGCGCAGTTGGCCCGGAAATCCTCCACCGCGCTCAAAATGTGGGCAAACTCCTCCAGCAGGCTCTTGAGCTCCCCGTCATCGGCGGTCAGCGCACCGGCCAGAGCCTTCTCCTTGACGGAATCCAGGGTGTCCGCCAGATATTCCGACTCAGGGAAGCCCTCGTGGATCCGGCCGGAATCCGGGCAGTTGGATACGTTGCGGGCAATGGTCAGGTAGGAGTCGTACACCTCGGGCTGGAGGTACTTGAAGCAGTCCTCCCAAAGCTCCTCCATGTAATCGGTGTAGTTGTCCCGGTTCCAGCCCCAGCTGATCAGCTGGAAGTAGGCCACCTTGTTGGCCTCGGGATAATTGACCGGGTTGGAGATAATGCCCATCTGGCCGCTCAGTCCGTCAGCCGTGGACACATAGTGGCTGATATCGCCCAGGTAAATGCCGGCCTTGTCGTGCTCGGAGCAGGGGTAGTTGAGCCAGGTGGCGGGATAGTGGCCGGACTTCTCATAGGGCCAGTCGATGTTGTCCTGGGTGATGGGGGAGTTGACGTCGGAGCCGGTCCAATAGATGTAGATGTCCTCATCCAGACCCCGCAGGGCGTTCAGCTCGGAGCCGTCCCCGGCCCAGCCCACATTATACCCCTTGGGGCAATACAGGATGGGACCGCAGTCGCCCTTCTCCTTCTCCTTCAGCCACGCGTTCATGGTGTTGAGCAGGGCCACCACATCGGCGTTGGTGCCGCTGTTGTAGTCGTCGTTGAGGATGTGGAAATTACGCACGCCCACATCATACATCTGCTGGAACTTGGCCTTCAGCTTTTCCACATTCTCCAGATACTTTGTGTACTGCTCGCCGGAAGCGGGGTCGCTGCTGGCGCCGCTGAAGAATCCGCCCTTGCCGATGTGAACGGACCAGGCGTAGTCCACCTTGGTCTCTTTGGCCACGTCGGCCAGGTGCTTGATCTGGGCCAGCTCCTCATCGGGATACAGATCATACCACCGCTCGGCGTGGTAGGGATCGGTCTTGGAGGCAAACACATAGAGATTGCCCTTCACGTCCCGGATGGAGCGCATCTGGCTCTCCCGGCCTTCATAGTCAAAGCCGCCGTAGAAGCCTTCAATAAAGCCCCTGAACCGTACATTGGAGTAGTCCTCAATCTGCACCGGCAGGAACTTCTGCCCGGCAAAGGAGGTAAACATCATCTGCAGGGTGGCCAGGCCGTAGTAAACACAGTCGCTGTCCTTGCCCACGATGGTGACCACGCCGTTGGCGTTTTCCGTGGTATCGGCCACCAGCATATAGGGGTCGTACTTCCCCTTTCCCGTACTGTCGGTATCTTCAAACAGATCGGTGCGGGAAGCGGGCGTGGGATCGGCAACGGCGGTGTCCCCATCGCCGTAGATCCCCAACAGAATATTGGTCTTGCCCTCAACCACCCCATTGGAGGTGGTCATGGTCATGCCATAGCCGGACAGGATCTCCTCCAAAAAGGCGGTGGTATAGGTGTCGATCCCCGTCTCTGCCACCACGTTGACCTCTGTGGTCATGGTGAAGGGCTCTGTTCCCTCCGGATAGACCACAGAGTGGGGTACGGGATAGATCTCATAGCGGTTGGGGTCCTCCGAAAAGCCGTTTACAAGGCTGTCCTGCACCGCGCCTTCCGCCGGGGGCTGCAATGCAAAGGCCGGCGAAAAGGTGGTGGACAGCATGGTACCGGCCAGCAATAGAGCCAGCACCCGTCTGTTGCCCTGTGACTTCATTTTTTCCTCACATCTCCTTCTGAATAAATCGGACCTGCTTGGGGCAAACCTGCAGTTACATCTGTGCTTCGGCGTTACATCCGTCTCGTCCGCCGTTTGCGCTCCGGGTCCTCAAGGGCGCCTTCCTAACCTCCTTTTTCTTTTTTGACGCAATAGTCCGGATTTAGTATATCACCGGAAGCTTTGGCCGTAAGTATGATTTTTTATCATACCTGCGGCCAAATTAGAGCATTTTTTCAAATAAATCTTCACTTTAAATTTTCTTTCATGGAATTGTATCCCAGTTATATTCTGGTTCTTTTCCCACATTGCCTCTGTCCGGCGCAACTCTCGCCAAAAGAAAACAGGGCTGAAATTCTGAAATTTCAGCCCTGTTTCAGGTGTATTGTATCCCCGCGGACCCCCCAAGGGACCCACGGCGGGTCGTTCACTGTCCGGACGGCCCGGAAAGCAGCCTTGGGAACAACAAACGCCCGGAGGCCTGAACTGGAAAAACAACTCTCCCAGCTCCGGCTCAAAGCCTGCCGCAATGGCGCCGGCGTTCAGCCTGCCACCTGCGGCAATACAGATTCTGTGTCTATTTGATTCTCTTAGTTACCCACACGTTTCTGGATGGTGGTGGGCTCGAAGGAGCCGATAGCCTGACAGAGGCCGCACACATCGGGGCGGTTTTCATAGGTAGCACCGCAAAATATACAGCGGTATCCCTGCACTGTCACCATCTGAGGCGCGGCGGAAACAGGCTTGGCCGCAGCGGCAGGCGCAGCTGCTTTTCCCGCACCCGAGCTGGTCAACTGAGCCAGAGCGGTCAAGAAACGGAATTCATGATCCTTTTCGATCTTGGAGATCTGGTCAAAGAGCTGGCCAATCTCTTCAAAGCCCTCTTCCCTGGCAGTCTGAGCAAAAGAGGGATACATACTGCTCCACTCGCCATACTCCCCCTGAATGGCCTCCTGGAGATTGGCAGTGCTGCTCCCCACCCCTTTCAAACGCTGATAGAGCAAGCGGCCGTGAGCGCCCTCATTCTGGGCCATCTGCTCAAACAGCTCAGCCACCTCGGGATGCTGTTCCTGCTTGGCCTTCTCGGCAAAGAAAAGATATTTATTGCGCGCCATAGACTCCCCGCTGAATGCAGCCAGCAGGTTCTTCTCGGTCTGAGAGCCCTTGAAATCCATTTGTCATACCTCCACTTAAAATTAGTAATGATTTCTTTTATTATTTTTAATATACTATAAATTAAGGATTTGTCAAGATGGGATTGCACGTTTTTATACAAATTTGATCGGGATATAGGATCTATTTCACTAAATTTTACAAAAACAGGAGAGGCAACAATTCGTTGCCTCTCCTGTCAAGGTGACCAGAAGGCCGATACGCTTCTCAAAATACAAGCAGCTTTGGGGGATGCAGCCCCGCCTTCGTCGAAACGGAATCGGCGCTATTGGTATAAAAGCTCACCTTCATGTTTTTTCCTCAACGGCTTATGCTCCCCCACTGCTTGTTTCACTTCCCGTTCCGCCATCTGATGACATTTCGCAAGAACATTCGCTGCCAAAGGAAACCGATACCCCATCCGCCTGGTTGGCCTCATAATCAACCCGCTGCGTATTCTCTTCTTCGCCTTTTGGAATTGCACTCTCCCATTTTTTAGGATCTTCTTTTGGTTTTCGCAAAGCCATGGCCATCTGGTAAGACCGAATATCATGTTTTATCAAGTATCGCAAATCTTTTAACGGGACCTGATCACCGGCCCGTATTCTTGCGGCAATTTTACTGCAGATCTTCATGATTTTCATGGTCTTTTGCATGGAATCCAAAGCTTGCGCTTCCGGAGAATTCTCAGCATCCTTTCTTGCCTGCTCTATGGCCCGAAGTCTGTTCTTGGCTTGAACCACTGCAAGCACCTGCTTAGACAGCGTTACTTGGTCGCTTTTCGCGTCACGAGACAAAGGCGACGAAACACCACCTTTTTTCCCTGCCAATCCAGAAGTGTAGTAGCCATAGAACAATCCACCCGTCCCATTTACCTTCATTACAGCCACCTCCGCAGACAGCCTTGACTCTTTTCTCAATTTCCCACTGTTTTTTGGCGTTATGAACCAAAAAAATACAAATCTATAAGTCTCTCATATTATTCTTCGACAAAAATAGTAAAAGCTTTAGCCCAAAATCTTCGAAAAAAGAATTAAATAAGAAAGAAGATTCCCTGCTTTCCCTTTGATAGCGCATTGCTTTTGAAGCTCAGGAAACAAGAGAGCATATCGGCGCGATTACGATGCACGGAAAAAATACCCAAAAACCTTCTTGCGGCAATGGCTTCAGGCAGGGTCATTCCACGAGCATTGAAATAAGCCTGCAACGCCAAAAAGAAAAGCACCTGCCTAAGCAGGTGCTTCCAGCTTGTCGAAAAAGTATTTTCGACAAGCTGCCGGACTTTTGAGCACTTCAAAAAAGTGCTCAAAAGTCAGTTGATTGCACACGAAAGACAACCCTGACGGTTTTCTTTCACACTATCTTTCCCTCCGAA
>DWXO01000049.1 GCA_019119165.1 Candidatus Flavonifractor intestinigallinarum
GCGCCGAAGTAGAAGTAGCAGCACCAGAAGGCGCACATGACCAGTCCCGCCGAGGCGGCGTTGTTTGGCATGTTGGTGTACCGGTCCACCTGCGCGAGCAGTTCCGCCTTGGGGCCACGGCCCCGGGCGGCGATGGAGTAGAAACCCCGGGTGCAGGCCATCATCAGGCCGTTGCAGGTGCCCAGGCAGGAGAGGACCACAAACACAAACAGCCCCGTTCCCGCCACCGGGCCGAAGATGGTGGAGAAGGCGATGCGGGCGCCCTGCTCCCCGTTCTCCATCATCACGGAGTTGGGGACCGCCCCGGCGATGCCCACGTAGTAGAACAGATAGATGAGCATGATGGCGCCCACGCCGAACACTAGGGCCAGGGGCAGGTTGCGCTTGGCGTTTTTGATCTCCGCGTTGATGGTGGTGGCGATGACCCAGCCCTCATAGGCGAAAGAGGTGGCCGCCAGCGCGGCAAAGAGGGGGCTTTCCACCGCATCCGCTGCCGCGGCGGCGGTGAAGTTCTCCACAATCAGGCCGGAGCGCAGCCCGGCTACAGTGCCGATGACTGCCATGAGCAGGATGGGCACCAGCTTGATAACGGTGAGAGAGACCTGGAACTTGCCCGCCAGTCTGGGGGCGGTGGCGTTCATAAAGTATACCAGGGCCATGTAGAGCATGGTGATGGCCAGACAGGGGCCGCTCAAAATGTCATAGCCCAGCAGGACGCAGGTGTACCGGGCGGACACCCAGCACAGGGTGCTGGTGAGGCAGGGGAAGTACACCGCCGCCATGAACCAGCCCAGGTAGTAGGCGTAATTCTCACCCACGGTGGCCTCGGCGTAGTCCACCACGCCGCCCACCTTCTCATAGCGGGTGGCCATCACCGCGAAGGCGCAGGCGCTGGCAATGGCGATGCACCCGCCCAGCAGCCAGGCTAGTATTCCCGTCTTCAGATCGCCGCCGGTTGCGGTGAGGATTTTTTCCGCTTTGAAAAAGATTCCGCTTCCGATGACAATGCCGATCACCATGGCAATGGCGGTGGGCAGGCCGTATTTTTTGGTCAGTTGTTCTTCCATAACATTCCTTTCCCAGTTCCTCTGTTTAACGCGGTAACGCTGTAAAGTGTCTCGATCGCAGGGTTATTATTATACCGGAAAAGCCGCCGTTTGAAAAGAGGGGAAATGAGTTTTTTCCTCCCACAGCCCCTGCAGGCGGCCGATTCAGACCGCAAAAGGTTCCCCGCGCCGGGACAGGTCCACTCCGCACTTGTCAATTCCTATGGAACTTGGTATAATAAATTTTACTGCATCGCCCCGGAGAAGCCGAGGTGCGCGTCCCAATGCGCACGGCGTCATCCCGGGGCACAGCCGGAGACGGCTCTGTTTTCATCTGGGCCATGTTTGAAAAATGTCAATATACCCAAACGGCGGGTCTTTTTCCGCCATACTGCGTTGATTTTCCTTGCAATACACAAAGTATTGCCGCGTCAAATCGCCTTGTCTGGCGAAAAAATCCCTCACCGTCGGGCACATTTCCAATTTTCAAACAAGGCCTAGCTTTTCCATTTCAAAGAGGTACCTCGCTATGGGCGCACTGACCGGATTATTACACCACATGGATTGGCTGAGCATGCTGCTGTTTGTGATGAGCGGCGTGGCATGCCTCATCTGCCTTACCGTCCACGAGCTCTCCCACGGCCTGGCGGCCTACAAGCTGGGGGACCCCACCGCCAAGCTCAACGGGCGGCTCACCCTGAACCCCCTGTCTCATGTGGACTGGATCGGTCTGTTCCTCCTGCTGGCTGTGGGAGTGGGCTGGGCCAAGCCGGTGCCGGTGGACCCCCGGAATTTCCGGGAGCCGCGGAAGGGGATGGCCATTACAGCCCTGGCTGGCCCTCTGTCCAACTTTGTACTGGCCCTGGTCTCCCTGGGGATCGGCTCCCTGCTGTTCCACTTTGGACCGGCCAACCGCCCTGGGGCCTATCTCCTGCTGTTTCTTTGCCAGCTCTCGGTGCTCAACGTGGGACTGGGCCTCTTTAACCTGATCCCCATTCCGCCGCTGGACGGCTCCCGGGTGGTGGAGATGTTCCTGCCGGAGCGGGCCTACCGGTGGGTGCTCCGCTATGAGCGCTATCTCATTGTGGCGGTGGTGCTGCTGGCCTGGATGGGCTTCTTCGGGGGCCCCCTGTACCGGGCCATGGCCTGGGTGCTCCAGGGGATGTGCGAGATCACCCAGTTTCCCTTCTCTCTCATCGTATACAACTTCTTCTGAGGATAATCAAGGCCGGGAGGCGAAAGATTGGACAGTCCCATCTATCATCTGGAGCGGGTGGTCAAGGCCAGGACCGAGGACCTGGAGGACTTCACAGGTCCTCTGGACTTGATCCTCCACCTGCTGAGCAAAAATAAAATGGAGATCAAGGACATCCAGATCTCCCTGATTCTGGACCAGTATCTGGCCTGGATGGACCAGCGCAAGGAGCTGGACCTAGAGGTGGCCAGCGAGTTTGTCACCATGGCCTCCCAGCTGCTGTATATCAAGACCCGGATGCTCCTGTCCATCCACGACGAGGAGGCGCTGAGCGAGATGGAGCAGCTCATCGCCACCCTGGAGGCCCACCAGCGCAACGAGAATTACCTGAAGATCAAAGAGGTGGTCCCCCAGCTGGACCAGCGGTACACCTACGGCCGGGACTTTCTCACCAAGGAGCCGGAG
>DWXO01000050.1 GCA_019119165.1 Candidatus Flavonifractor intestinigallinarum
TTACAGAAACCATTGGCTTTTAGACGCCGAAGCTTGGCTCGGGAAAGTCCGGTCCGCCGACCGAGTTCCGCAAGGTTTATCTCATCTATGCTTGAAAACTCTCCGTGCTGTGCTTCCATCTCTGCGATGGCCTGTGCTATAATGGGCAAGAAGCCATTGCTTTGTATTCCTTTCGTACGAATCCTTTCTACTGGGTTGTTTGGTCACTGTCCAGTATAAGGGGTCTGAAAGGTTTCAGTAATGGCTTTTTCTTTTGAACTCAAATTGGCGATTTCTTCTGAGCTCTATGGGGCTATTTCAGCTGGGCCCGAACAACTGCTTTTAATCTGTCAATTGCACTTGGAAACAGAAAGCTTTGAAAAGCTAATTCGGACACTATATGATAAAAAACTTATGCTTGCAGACAAATCTCTTACATACACTGTCATTGAATCAATAATTAAAGAAACAGGTGGATCATTTAAAGCAAATTCCAATCAAACGAGTTTAGAGGAAGATGCCTCCATTATATCAAAAATCAGCTTCGCTGTTTCAAGCAGTCTAAAAGGAAACCCACGTCAGGCAAAAAGATTTCTTAACACGTTTTTTGTTCGAAAGAATCTTGCTTCTCTTTATTTCGGAGCAGAAATTGATCTTTCAGTTATGGCAAAGCTCTTAGCATTGGAAACAATTGATATAAAAGCATTTAGAAAACTCTATGAATGGAATAGTGAGTTTGACGGTGAAATAAAACAGCTGAAAGAAGTGGAAACCTGTATAAATAATGATAAAGAACTCAACGAAAATTATAAACTCTGGAAAAATCCAAGAGTTATTCGTTGGGTCAAAAGTGAACCTAAGAATCTCTTTAAAATGGACCTAAGCAAGTACTTCTATCTATCTAGAGAATCACTATCTAGTACAGAAAATGTATCCGCTTCTTTTAATGAAGCGGAACGAAAAATGTTGGCGGCAATTCAAAACTGTCTACAAGGTCAAGAAGATGCTCGCCTAGAAGAACTTATGGATATGGAGCCCGAATCTCAACACAAGATATGCGATGCCGTGTTAGTGCATTTTAAATCTGATACGATAAATCTAAGCATGATAAGTAGAGTATACAAAGAATATCCGGATTACCAATCAGATATAATTGATGCGCTCAAAGCAAAGCCTAGTTCATTTTTCGGTCCAGCATCAATACCACATATTACTCGAATGTATAGTGCAAATGCTACACAAATTAGTAATCTTCTTGATGATTTAGAAAAAAGCCAAAAGATTTCGCAAGCAATTAAATCGCAAATTACAGGGGGAAATTTTGCCGTTAAGGCTGTTGATCGGAGATAGAAAATGGGAACATCTAAAGGATATATAGCCCCGTCTACTCCTCACTGGGTACAGGCAAAACGAGGAGTATCTATGTATATTAACAATCCATCAGGTACCGGAAATATCGCAGCTGCGGCATCAAAATATGCCAAGGCCATGAACGTCGAAGGATATTCTAACAGCCGGGTTGCTCATGCTTTTGCTGGATTCGCAAGTTTTGCATCGAGTAGTAGTACCAATGGTTACGCTAACGCTCTTCGAGAAATTGGACGAGAAGATATACTAACCATGGATTCAGAAGATGCAATAAATGAATTAATTCTTCATTTTGCTAACAGCGGAGAAACTATTGATGATGCTATTGCTTTAGATTGCATTTCTGAAACTTTTTCTGTTCTTAATATCGAAAAAATTGAAAACCTGCAAAACATAGAAATTAATACATTTATCAAAGAAATGGTATGTCAATTTGCCAAACTGAAATTTGCACAATTATTTGATAAGCAAATTCGGAACAAATGTCCTAATATTGTGCAAGCAAATCAGCGCATTGCTGAAATGCAAAATTATATTTATTATACAATGGAACTTAGCCTAACCAATGAGATTCTTGTCTCAATCAATCCACATAATCTTTCAAATGAAACCATAGTTCAAAATGTATTGAAAAAGGGGTTTGAACTTATGGAACTTTATTACGGTGATTCGTATGAAAATCTGGATTAACAAATGTATTGAGAACGAAAAAAGTACATATTTCAACGATGCTCTTACATTCAATTTGAGTGTTCCTGGAAGAGGAGGACTTATTGCATCAAATATACGTGATGGATGGTACAGAAAACTTGGCATTCAGAGTGTTTCTCCAATCTGCGAAGATTTATATATTCTCGCATTGTCCATTTTTGCAGCAGATAAGAGAATATCACGATCTTCTGCAACTGATGGATGGACCCGCAAGCTACACCTTTCGATTCCGGTCATTGAATATATTCGTTGGAATTCAGTGCGGACTGACTTAGAAAAAATGTTCTCATTTCTCTCAGGAGATATTTGGACAATTGATTTTAGAGAATGTGAACCTACTAACCGTTATCAAGATAATCATAAAAAGCCTCCAATAAAACTTGTATCTCCTGAAACGTATGATGCAGTATCCCTTTTTTCAGGAGGATTGGATTCTTATTGTGGCGCATACGAATTGTTGTCACAAGGTAAAAAAGTTGTATTTGTCGGTTTTAAGGAATTCGGAAAGCTTGAGCAGATTCAAAACGAAATAGTAAATCATTTTGATAAAAGTTTTCCAGAAACATCAAAAATGCTATTTACGTTTACCGCAAAAGCATACAAGCCACTAGGTATTGAGAAATTACCAGCAGAAAACACGAGCAGAAGTAGATCGTTCTTATTTTTAGCTGCTGCGATTTGTGTCGCTGAAGCAATAGGAGTTAATACACCCGTTTACATACCTGAAAACGGATTTATTGGCCTTAATCTTCCTCTAACTCCAGGGAGAAAAGGAAGCTGTAGCACCAGAACAACGCATCCTTACTTTCTAAAAATGCTTAATCAGATTTTATTACAACTAGGAATCAATCACGAAATAATCAACCCCTATGCTTTTATGACTAAACGTGAAATGATTCAACAGCATAAGGATAGTGCGGGCTTTCTTGATTGCGTATTTAAGACAATATCATGCTCGCATCCTTGCAATACGCGCTGGCACGGTAAATCACTACCGGAAAACTGCGGGTATTGTTATCCATGTTTAATTCGGCAATCATCACTTCTCGATTTGACAGTCCCAAACGAACACTACACATTTGATGCTCTTTCGTATGATTATATTGTACATGCGACTAATTCTAGGCGCTCAGACTTAGTTGATCTTCTTAGTTCTATCAGTACAGCGGTCAAATCCGATGATCAAGCGTTGCTAAAACGAATCAAGCAAACAGGGCAGCTGTCGAAGGAAGAAGTAATAGCTTTTCTGAGACTATACAAAGCAACTATTAACGATCTTTTGGAACTTTTCTCAAGGGACAAGGATCTTATGCGAATGATAGGGATGGAGTATGCACCTAATTGATACACATTTCCATTTAGATTACTATAAAAATCACGAATATTGGTACAATCAAATTAACAAACTGCAGCAATACACTTTATGTGTAACAAATTCTCCTGCAGTATACCTTTCTTGCAGAAAACTATATCCTGAAACCAAGTATGTTAAATTTGCATTGGGATATAATCCACAGCAGAGTTTAAAAGTAGATTTTTCTAAAAGTACTTTTCTGCATGAATTATCTACCACACAATATGTTGGCGAAGTTGGTCTTGACTATTCTAAAAATTTTGTTGCGTCAAAAAAAGCAGCAAGATGCTTTTGAGTTTATCTGTCATCAAGCTACTAAGCAAAAAAAACTTCTTAGTGTTCATTCTAGGATGGCCGAAGAGGATACGCTTAAGATTCTGCTCCGTCAAGGAGTAAAAAAAGCTATTATTCATTGGTATACCGGAAATCTTAAAATAATGAACCATCTTTTAGATGCAGGCTACTATTTTTCGGTTAATTCTAGTATGTGTGATTCAGTTAATGGTAGGAAAATTATATCAAATATTCCTATAGACAGATTGCTTGTTGAAAGTGATGGGCCTTTTTCAAAAATAGGCACAAAGAAATACTCTCCAGCCGATTTGCAGCAAACATATAATCTGATTAGCAATACTATTGGATCAAAAGAGATTTCAAAACTCGTTTTTAATAATTTTAAATATCTTCTAAGCCAACATCTATAATCAAACTCCCATTTCTTCTTGCGATTCTCCTGCTCTTTAGCTATTGCAATGTCAAGCCATTGACTTGGTCTGGAGCACAAAGTCGAATTGGGACTGATCAAAACTCGTCTGATGGGGTTGGATAGTAAGACTAATGAAATGGATAAAATTTCTATATTTGTAAATTCCGGTTTCTGGTTTTGATTATGGCTTTTTATTCTACATCATATATTATTTAGCTATATGTAACATACAATGCAAAAAGATAAACAATTGTATTAGGGAGATTTGGTGTTCATTTTTGTGAAGAAAGATTTTAAACTTTTAATTGTCCCTGATAAAGATGGACATAATTTCAATAAATGGCCGCTTATCATCTAAAATTTTAATCATTTCCGCGCCGCTTACAATAAGCGCGGCGCTACTCTCAAACATCCGATGCCCGCACAAGCCTGCTCTCGCAAGGTTTTCCGGGCATCGTTTACATTAGGCGCGCCGCTATGTATCCCGCATCGAAAAGAAGGCGCTGAAAAAACTGGAGACAGCCATGGGGAACCGGCGGTAGGGCTTTACGAAAGGGCAGACCTTGGGGTATAATAACAGTTACTTGCTGTGCAAATAAAAAATTTTGTGATTGGGTGCAATAAAATACCCGGATTTTGCATTCCATCAATGAGGGGAGAGAAAACTATGCTGATCCTGCTGGAGACCATGGCGGAGGAGAGCCGCCGGGCAACTGCGCCGGACGTGCTGGAGCCGCTGCTGGTCAGGATGCAGGCCGGAGAACAGGAGGCCCTGGCTGAGCTCTATCACCATGCCCGGACTGCTGTATATGGCCTGGCTCTCTCCTATCTCAAAAATAGCCATGACGCGGAGGACGTGGCTCAGGATACCTTTGTGCGGGTGTGGGAGAACGTCCACCAATATCAGCCTCGGGGCACACCGTTGGCCTGGGTGCTTACCGTTGCCCGCAATCTGGCGCTGATGAAGCTGCGGGAGCGGGGAAAAACGGAGGAGCTGGAGCCGGAATCCTGGGAGCAGATGGCAGCTGACAGCCCTCTGGTGACGGTGGAGGACCGGCAGGTGCTGCGGGCCGCGTTGGAAGGGCTGACCGATGAGGAACGGCAGGTGGTGACGCTCCATGCGGTAACGGGCTGGAAACACAAGGAGATCGCGCATCTGCTGAATCTGCCGTTGTCTACGGTGCTGTCCAAGTACCGGCGGGCATTGCAGAAGCTGCGTACCATGCTGGAAGAGGGTGAGAAGCCGTGAACGATCAGGAACTGGAGCGTAAACTCCATACGGCGCTGAAGCACGCCGCGCCTGACAATGTGGAGGCGGTGCTTGCCCGCCTGGGACCTCAGAACGGGAAGATCATTCCGATTTCCGCACCCAAACGGCGAAAGCGCATCTTGCCTTGGCTTGCCGCTGCCTGCCTGGTGCTGGCGATTGGCAGCGGTGTATTTGGAATGCGGTATCAGCAGGCCAATGCAGTGGCCTCTGTGGTCTCCCTTGATGTGAATCCCTGTGTTTTGCTGAAGGTAAACCAGGCGGAAAAGGTACTTTCCGTTACCCCGGTCAATGAGGACGCCAGTCAGATTCTGGATGGTATGGACCTGACCGGGACCGACCTGAATGTAGCGGTCAATGCCATTATCGGGTCCCTGCTGAAGCATGGCTATGTGGACGAACTGGCCAATTCCGTGCTGGTCTCAGTGGAGGATGACGATCTGGCTCGGGGCGCTGCGCTGGAGGAGAAGCTGACCGGAGAGATCTCGCAGGTGCTGGAGTCGGCTTCCATCAACGGGGCCATCCTGTCCCAGAGCTTTGCCACAGACGAGGCGCTGCAGCAGAAGGCGGAGGAATATGGGATCTCCCAGGGCAAGGCGGCTCTGATCCAGACACTGGTGGACAGCAGCTCTCATCTGACCTTTGAATCTCTGGCGGGGTTGTCCATCAATGAGCTTAATCTGCTGGCCAACTCTGAGGCCGCAACTGATCTGACCGGCTCAAGCAATGAGCAGGATACCATCCGTTCTACCGGTACAGCCAGCCAGAGCGGCTATGTGGGTGTGGACGCGGCCACCCAGACCGCGCTGACCCATGCGGGTCTCCAGCAGTCACAACTGAGTTATCTGGAGGCCGACTACGACTACGAGGATGGCCGGATGATTTATGAGGTGGAGTTTGGCGCCGCCGGTGTGGAGTATGAGTACGATATCGACGCGGCCACCGGAGCCATCATCAAGTCGGAGCGGGAGGGACAGACGGTCCAGCCGCCCGAGCAGGGTCAGACTCAGGGCGGCGTGTCCGGCAGCATCAGCAGCCAGCAGGCCAGAGACATTGCCTTGGCAGATGCGGGAGTGGCGCTGTCCCAGGCGGCCGAGCTGGACGTGGAGCTGGAGCAGGACGACGGCTGTTATAAGGTGGAGTTCAAGTCCGGCGGATATGAATATGAGTATGAGATCGGTCTGACCGACGGCAGGATCCTTAGTAGGGAGCGGGACGACTGAATTCAGACGTATGGAAAATCGGGCAGCTGTGAGCTGCCCGATTTTTGTATCGTGAAGTAGTGTGGCATCCTCTTGACAACCTATACCCCTATAGGTATAATACAGGCAAGATACCTATAGGGGTATAGGAGGCGGGCCGTATGAAAAAACTGGAGGAACTGTTGGAGTGGGGCGGTGTACGCAAGGACATCGCCTTGCTGATCTTGTCTGGCTTGGCCTTACTGGTCAGCATCCTGTGGGGAGACCGGCTGCCGGTGGACCCGGCCTGGGTAGCCATCGTGCTGTGCGGACTGCCCATTGTACTGGAAGCGATCATCGGCTTAGTCACCGCCTTTGACATCAAGGCGGATGTACTGGTGTCTATCGCGCTGGTGGCTTCGGTAGTCATTGGGGAGGATTTTGCCGCCGGTGAGGTGGCCTTCATCATGCAGCTGGGCGCCCTGCTGGAGGACCTGACGGTAGCTCGGGCCAGGGCCGGGATTGAGAAGCTGGTAAAGCTGACTCCACGCACCGCCCGCCGCCTGACCGGCGCTGGGGAAGAGGTGGTGCCTGCGGAGGAAATCCGGGTGGGAGAGCTGCTGCGGGTGCTGCCCGGTGAGACCATTCCGGTGGACGGAGTGGTGAAAGAGGGCCGCAGTTCAGTGGATCAGGCGGTGATGACCGGCGAATCTCTGCCGGTGGACAAGGCCCCTGGTGATCCGGTGTCCAGCGGTACAGTGAACCAGTACGGGGCTTTTACCATGGAGGCCACCCGGGTGGGGGAGGACAGCGCCATCCAGCGGATGGTGCGTCTGGTCCAGTCGGCGGACGCAGGCAAAGCGAAAATTGTGGGTCTGGCCGACCGGTGGGCCACCTGGATCGTGGTGATTGCCCTGTCCGCCGCCGCCATCACCGGCTTTGTCACCGGCGAGCTGATCCGGGCGGTGACCATTCTAGTGGTATTCTGCCCCTGCGCTCTGGTGCTGGCCACTCCCACCGCCATTATGGCGGCCATTGGCAACGCCACCCGCCACGGGTTTTTGGTGCGGGAGGGGGACGCGCTGGAGCGGCTGGCCAGTGTTCAGTGTGTGGCCTTTGACAAAACGGGCACCCTCACCCTGGGACAGCTGCGGGTGACGGCGGTGCTTCCCCTGAACGGTCGGACAGAGGAGCAGGTATGGACGGGGGCCGTGGGCCTGGAGTCCTGGTCGGAGCATCCTCTGGGTAAGGCGGTGACCGCCGGCGGGCGGGAACGGTTTCCCCACCTGGTCCCGGCGGGACAGGGGGTGGAGGTGCTGCCCGGTTTGGGCCTGAAGGGCGTGGTGGACGGCGTGGGCCTGTGGGCGGGTAACCTGGCGCTGATGGAGCAGCTGGGCGTGCCCATGCCGCCGGAGGCCGGGACCTTTGCCCAGGCCAGACTGGACGAGGGCTGTACCCTTATTTATCTGGCGGAGGAGGGAACACTGATCGGGGTGATGGCTCTGGCGGACACCCTGCGGCCCGACGCGGCGGAGACCATCCGGGCGGTGAAGAGCGCCGGAGTGCAGCCAGTGCTGCTGACAGGGGATCATCCCAGCGCCGCCGGTCATATCGCGGGACTGCTGGATATCCGGGAAGTGCAGGCGGGCTGCCTGCCGGAGGACAAGCTGAACTGGATCGCCAAGTCCCAGCAGCAGGGAAGGGCGGTGTGCATGATCGGCGACGGCATCAACGACGCTCCCGCATTGAAGAAGGCCATGGTGGGCATTGCCATGGGGAACGTGGGCAGCGATATTGCCGTGGATGCCGCCGACATGGCCCTGGTGGGGGACGACCTGCGGCAGCTGCCCCATCTGCTGCGATTGGCCCGGCGGATGATGGTTACCATCAAGTGCAATCTGACCTTCTCCATGGCGCTGAACTTTGCGGCCATTGCGCTGGCTATTACCGGTATCCTGAACCCTGTGGTGGGGGCGCTGGTCCACAACGCGGGGTCGGTGGTGGTCATCGTCAATTCCGCCCTGCTGCTGCGCTGGCATAAACGGGCGTAAAAGGGCGAAATGGGCTCCGTTTCCACTTTTTCAAAGGTGGGAACGGAGCCCTTGGTATTTTTTTTAGGAAGGGAAGGAGAGAATACGAATAATTTGAAAAACTTTAGCCTAACCTCTATGCAAAAATGGAAAACTATATTAAAATAAGATAGCATGATTTTCCGAAAAGGGGTTGAACATATGAGTGAACCGCAGTTCAAGCGGATTCTTCTGAAGCTCAGCGGCGAGGCCCTCGCCGGCGAGGCCAGCCGTGGCCTGGATTTCGATGTCATCGGCAGCGTATGCGACGTGATCAAAAAGTGCGTGGCAGTCGGCGTCCAGGTGGGCATCGTGGTGGGTGGTGGCAACTTCTGGCGTGGCCTGAAGGACGGCGGCGACCGGATGGAGCGCACCCGGGCCGACCATATGGGTATGCTGGCTACCACCATCAACGCGCTGGCGGTGGCCGACGTGCTGGAGCAGAAGGGCGTGGATGTGCGGGTGCAGACCGCCATTGAGATGCGGTCCATTGCCGAGCCCTACATCCGCTCCAAGGCCATCCGGCACATGGAGAAGGGCAGAGTGGTCATTTTTGGCTGCGGCACCGGCAATCCCTTCTTCTCCACCGATACGGCGGCAGTGTTGCGGGCGGCGGAGATTGACGCCGACGCCATTCTGCTGGCCAAGAACATCGACGGCGTGTATTCCGCTGATCCCCGGAAGGACCCCAACGCGGTGAAGTACGACACCATCACCTATGACGATATCCTGGCCCAGCACCTGGAGGTGATGGACTCCACCGCCACGTCCCTGTCCATGGACAACAAGATCCCGGTGATCCTGTTCGCGCTCAAGGACCCTGAGAACATTCTGCGTGTAGTCATGGGTGAAAAAATCGGAACCATCGTCAAGGAGGAACCGTGAAATGAAAGAGCTCAATAAAGAATTCGACGGCAAGATGAAAAAGACCATCGACGTAGTCATGAGTGATTTCGCCAGCGTCCGCGCGGGCCGGGCCAACGCCGCCGTGCTGGACAAGATCACGGTGGACTACTACGGCGCTCCCACCCCCCTGAACCAGGTGGCCGCCATCTCCTCTCCCGATCCCCGCTCCCTGATGATCCAGCCCTGGGACGGCACCCTGCTGAAGGCCATTGAGAAGGCCATTCAGACCTCCGACCTGGGCATCAATCCCCAGAACGACGGCCGGGTGATCCGCCTGTCCTTCCCCCAGCTCACCGAGGAGCGCCGCAAGGAGCTGACCAAGCAGGTGAAAAAGTACGGGGAGAACGGCAAGGTGGCCATCCGCAACATCCGCCGGGACGCCATGGAGAAGTTTAAGGCCATGGAGAAGAAGGGCGAGATGACCGAGGACGACCGGAAGGATTACGAGAAGGAGCTTCAGGATCTCACCGACAAGCGGTGCAAGGAGATCGACGAACTGACCGTCAAAAAAGAAGCGGAACTGATGGCGGTATAATACCAAATGAAAGACATGGTGCGGGATGCGGAACGTGTCCCGCACTGGTGTCGTATAGGCGGGTTGAACATGGCATTTTTCAAACCGAAGACGCCGCAGGTCCAGGTGGATTTTGACCACCTGCCCCGTCATGTGGCGATCATTATGGACGGCAACGGCCGCTGGGCCAAGCGCCGGGGGCTGCCCCGCACGGCGGGCCACGCGGCCGGCGCGGAGACCTTCCGCACCATTGCCACTTACTGCCAGAAGATCGGTGTGGAGTATCTGACCGTTTATGCCTTCTCCACCGAGAACTGGAAGCGGCCTCTGGAGGAGGTCTCAGCAATCATCGGACTGCTGAAAAAGTACCTGCTGGAGTCCATTGAGAAGATGGAGCGGGACAAGATCCGGCTCCACTTCTTTGGCGATCTGGACGCCCTTCCTCCCGAGCTGCGGGAATTGACCGTGCGTACCGACGATATCTCCACCCACTATGACGGAATGCAGGTTAACGTCTGCTTCAACTACGGCGGACGGGATGAGATCGTCCGGGCGGCTCGGGCCTTTGCGGCAGACTGCGCGGCAGGGAAGAAGGACCCTGCCCAGCTGACGGAGGCGGATTTTTCCAACTACCTCTATTCTGCCGGCGTGCCCGATCCCGACCTGGTGATCCGGCCCAGCGGCGAAGTGCGGATCTCCAACTTCCTGCTGTGGCAGTCGGCCTATGCGGAGTTCTATTATACCGACGTGCTGTGGCCTGATTTCAGCAAGGAAGAGCTGAACAAGGCGCTGGCGGCTTATCAGGGCCGCTCCCGCCGGTATGGAGGTGTCTGAGTGGTCAAGCGAATCATGGTGGCGGTGGTCTGTATCCCTCTGCTGGCCGGGGCGGTATACGGCGTGTCGCCGGTCTATCCGATCATTCTGCCCATTCTGGTGGCCGGATTGTCTATGATTGCGGTGCATGAGGTGCTGTGGTCCACCGGATTTCTCAAGCACCCCCGCATTTCCGGCTATTCCATCGTGCTGGCCGGGCTGGTTCCCTTCTGGGTCTATTATGACGGACGGCTGACCCCCGCGCTGGCGGGTCTGTTTCTCTATGTGCTGCTCCTCTTTGCCGAGGCCATTGCCAGCCACAAGCACATCACCCTGGAGAAGATGGGGGGCGCTTTCTTCCTCAGCGTGGTGATCCCCTTTTTCCTGTCCTCGCTGCTGCGGATCCGGCTGATGGAGCACTGGATGGCCCTCATTGTGCTGCCCTTTGAGGTGGCGTTCCTCAGCGATGCCTTTGCCCTGTTTGCGGGCATGGCCTTCGGCAAGCACAAGCTGGCGCCGGAGCTCTCCCCCAAAAAGACGGTGGAGGGCGCTGTGGGCGGTTTTGCCGGCGCCATCATTTGTACAGTGATCTATGGCGCTGTCCTCCAGTTTGGCTTCTCCATGCAGGTCAATTATCTGTATCTTGTGGTGTACGGCGCACTGGGCAGCATTGTGTCCCAACTGGGCGACCTGTCCTTTTCCTATATCAAGCGTGAGTATGGCATCAAGGATTTCGGCAACATCTTCCCCGGTCACGGCGGCGTACTAGATCGGTTCGACAGCGTGATCTTCTGTGCGCCTCTGATGGAGCTGTTGATCCAAATCCTGCCCGCTGTGGGAGGCTGAACACATGAGCAACTGTATTTCTTTGCTGGGTTCTACCGGCTCCATCGGGCGGCAGTCACTGGAAGTGATTGCCGCCTGTGGCATGACTGTGGCTGCATTGACCGCAAATCGGGATGTGGAGCGGATGGAGGAGCAATGCCGCCAATTCCGGCCCCGTCTGGCGGTGATGATGGACCCTGCCGCCGCCGCCGATCTGCAAACCCGACTGGCTGATACCACCATCCGGGTGACCTCCGGCCCCGAAGGGCTGGTGGAGGCTGCCACCATGGAGGAGGCGGACACCGTCCTCACTGCTGTGGTGGGCATGGTGGGGCTGGTGCCCACCCTGGCGGCGGTCCGCCAGGGCAAGCGCATTGCCCTGGCCAACAAGGAGACCCTGGTGTGCGCCGGGGAGCTGGTAATGGACGGCGCGGACAAATTCGGCGCGGAGATCGTGCCGGTGGACTCGGAGCATTCCGCCATCTTCCAGTGCCTCCAGGCCTGCAAGGACAGGGGAGAGGTAAAACGCCTCATCCTCACCGCCTCCGGCGGTCCCTTCTGGGGCTGGGACAAGGAGAAAATTGCCTCCGCCACCGTGGAGCAGGCCCTGAAGCACCCCAACTGGTCCATGGGGGCCAAGATCACTGTGGATTCCGCCACCCTGATGAACAAAGGCCTGGAATTCATCGAGGCCATGCGGCTCTACCGGATGCCGCTGGTAAAAATCTCCATTTTGGTCCATCGGGAGAGCATCATCCACTCCCTGGTGGAATACTGTGATAACGCGGTGTTGGCCCAGCTGGGGGTACCCGATATGCGACTGCCCATCCAGTACGCCCTGACCTGGCCCGCCCGTACCCAGGCGGTGGCAAAGCCCCTGGATCTGCTGACCTGTCCGCCTCTGACCTTCCACGCCCCGGACTATGAGGCTTTTCCCTGCCTGTCTCTGGCGCTGGAGGCCGCCAAAACCGGCGGCACCGCCACCGCCATTCTCAACGGCGCCAACGAGGCGGCGGTGGGGCTTTTCCTGGCGGGGCAGATCCCCTTCGGGGACATCGCCCGACGGGTGGAGCGGGCCCTGGCCCAGGTGGCCGTGGTCCAATCTCCCACCCTGGAGGATGTGCTGGCGGCTGACAAGGCCGCGCGCCAGGCGGCGGGCAACTAATCTGAGTTTGAGGTGTCTATGAACGTACTTTCCATTGTGCTCATCATCCTGTTTTTCGGGTTTCTCATCGCCATCCATGAATTTGGCCATTTTATCGCAGCCAAGGTCATGGGGGTGAAGGTAAACGAATTTGCCATCGGCATGGGTCCAAAGCTGTTTTCCAGAGAGAAAGGGGAAACGCTTTACAGCCTGCGTGCCTTTCCCATCGGTGGTTTCTGCGCCATGGAGGGGGAGGGAGAGTCCTCCGACGATCCAAGGGCCTTCGGCAACAAAGCGGGCTGGAAGAGGCTCGTCATTCTGGTGGCCGGTGCGTTCATGAATTTCCTGACAGGCGTGGTGCTCATCCTCATCATCATGGCCCTGGCGGGCAGCCCCTCCATGCCGGTGGTTACCGGCTTTATGCCTGGGGCGGAGGATATTGCCCAGACCGGCCTCCAGCCCGGAGACCAGCTTTACTCCATCGATGGTCACCGCATCTACTTCAATAACGACGCCTTTATCTTCCTGGAACGGGCGGGGGAGCAGGTGGACGTGGTGGTGCTGCGGGATGGCGAGAAGGTGGATCTGGGCACCATCGACCTGCCCTACCGCCAGCTCACCGATGAAAACGGCAATCAGGTGATGAAGCGGGGCATCTATCTCGGTGAGTTCCAAGAGGACACCCCCCTGACCCTGCTGCGGAACACCTGGTATCAGGCGGTAGACTACGTCCGTATGGTTTGGATGGGTCTGGGCGATCTGATTACCGGTGCGGTGGGCCTGAACGATATGTCCGGCGTCATCGGCATCGTGGCGGTGGCGGGGGACGTGGGCCAGGCGGGGGCCGAGGCGGCCGGTCTGTTTGGGCTCTTCATCAACATTCTGGACTTTACCGCCCTCATTGCCATCAACCTGGCGGTGATGAACCTGCTGCCCATCCCCGCCCTGGACGGAGGACAGATCCTCTTTGTGTTCGTGGGCGGCATCTACCGCCTCATTACCAAAAAGAAAATGAACGAAAAATATCTGGGCTATGTGAATGCCGTGGGCTTTTTCTGCCTCATTGCCCTCATGGTGGTGGTGGCGGTCAACGACGTGATCAAGCTGTTTTAAGGGGGAGGTATACCAATGACGAGACAGATCCTTGTGGGCGGTGTTCCGGTGGGGGGCGGCGCCCCTGTCACCATCCAGTCCATGACCAATACCCGCACCGACGATGTGGGAGCCACCGTGGACCAGATCCTCCGTCTGGAGGAGGCTGGCTGTCAGATCATCCGGGTGGCTGTGCCCGACATGGCGGCCGCCAAGGCGGTGGGGGCCATCAAGGCCCGTATCCATATCCCCCTGGTGGTGGACATCCACTTCGACTACCGGCTGGCCCTGGCCTGTGTGGAGGAGGGCTGCGACGCGGTCCGGATCAATCCCGGCAACATCGGCGGGGAAGATCGGGTAAAAGCGGTGGCGGAGGCCTGTAAAGCGAAAAACCTTCCCATTCGGATCGGGGTCAACGGCGGCTCTCTGGAGAAGCCCCTGCTGGCCAAATATGGCGGCGTTACCCCGGAAGCCCTGGTGGAGTCCGCCTTCGGCCACATTGCCCTGCTGGAACAGTACGACTTCCATGACATCTGCGTGTCTCTCAAGTCCTCGTCGGTGGTCACCACCATGGCGGCCTACCGTCTAATGAGTGAGAAAAGTAATTATCCTTTACACCTTGGCGTCACCGAGACGGGCACCACCCGGATGGGCACCATCAAATCCGCCATCGGCATCGGGGGCCTGCTGGCCCTGGGGATTGGCGACACCCTGCGGGTGTCCCTGTCCGCCGACCCGGTGGAGGAGGTGTACGCCGCCAAGGATATCCTGAAGGCTCTTGGCATGGCGGCCAACGAGCCTAATCTGGTGTCCTGTCCCACCTGCGGCCGTACCCGCATCGATCTGATCGGCCTGGCCCATCAGGTGGAGGAGCGGCTGAAAAGCGTACACAAGCCCATTACCGTGGCGGTGATGGGGTGTGTGGTCAACGGCCCCGGCGAGGCCTCCGCCGCCGACGTGGGTATCGCTGGCGGACAGGGAGAGGGCCTGCTGTTCCGCAAGGGCGAGATCGTGAAGAAGGTTCCCCAGGATCAACTGGTGGACGAGCTGTTTGTCCTCATTGACCAACTGTAAAAGCAGGAGTATTTCCATGGCAGAAGCACAAAAGATCCCCTTTTTAAAACTGTTTTCCGCCTGGCGGCCCGGCCCGGAACTGATGGCGATGGTCCAGGGCTACCTGGTGACCCGGGCGGTCATCGATAAGCACACCCGATCCATTAAGGCCCAGGTGGAGTGTACCGCCCTCCCGGCGGAGGAGCTGCGCCGTCAGATTGAGCGCAGCATCGCCCTGGCCTACCGGGTGGAGCAGGTAAGGCTGGAACTGTCCGTTCCTTCGGACGGCGCTTCCGCTCCGGCCGCCCCTCCGGCGCCGGATCAGCAAGCCCCTGTCCGGCAGCCGCAGACGCCGCCGGTGGAGGATGAGGCTGCCGCCGCCTTCCGCCGTACCGAAGAGATCCGCCGCCAGGCCCTGGAGCGCCTGAAGGTGGCCCGTCCGGCGGAGAAAAAGGCCCCCAGCAAGGAGGGGAAGGGAAAACTCCTTTACGGTCGCCACGAGATCAAAAAGGAGCCCATTCCCATGGGGAGCCTGGATCTGGACATGGGCACCGTCATCGTGGAGGGCGACGTGTTCGCGGTGGACCACCGGGAGCTGAAAAAGCGGGAGGCCTGGGTGGTGTCCTTCGACGTGACCGACTATACCGGCTCCGTGCGGGTCAATAAATTCTTCCCCGGCGACGAGGGCAAGCCCCTGGTGGAGGGCGTGAAGAAGGGCCAGCACCTCTATATCCAGGGCAAACTGAACATAGACCGGTTTACCGGCGATATGGTGCTGGAGCCCTTTGCCGTGATGGAGGGCAAGAAAGAGCCCAAGATGGACAACGCCCCCGAGAAGCGGGTGGAGCTCCACCTCCATACCAATATGTCGGCCATGGACGCTCTCACCGCCGTGGGGTCCAAGATGGATTCGCCCATCGGCGTGGACAAGAACGTGGTGAAGCGGGCGGAGCGGTGGGGCCACCGGGCCATCGCCATCACCGACCATGGCGTGGCCCATTCCTTTCCCAACGCCTGGCACTCCGCCAAGAACATCAAGATTCTCTACGGTGTGGAGGCCTACTTCATCAACGACGTGGACGACCGGGTGGTGATCCATGGCGACAAGGATCAGGACTTTACACAGGATATTGTCTGCTTTGATATCGAGACCACCGGCCTGGACAAGCGCACCGAGGCCATCACCGAGATTGGCGCCGTGGTGCTGCGGAACGGGGAAGTGGTGGAGCAGTTCTCCACCTTCGCCGACCCCGGCCGGCCTCTGACCCGGGAGATCACCCAGCTTACCGGCATCACCGATGAGATGCTGAAGGGAGCACCTTCCCAGGAGGAGGCGGTGAACGCCTTCCTGGACTTTGTGGGGGATCGGCCTCTGGCCGCCCATAATGCCGAGTTTGATATGGGCTTCATTGGAGAGGCCTGCCGCCGTATGGGCAGGCCCTTTGAGAACACCTCTCTGGACAGTCTGATCCTGGCCCAGAACCTGCTGCCCGACCTGGGCAAATACAAGCTGGACATCGTGGCGGGCCATCTGAATCTGCCCGCCTTCAATCACCACCGGGCCTACGACGACGCGGCCACGGTGGGCTATATGCTGGTGCCTTTCTTCCGGATGCTGGCTGACCTGGGGGTTCACACCCTCCAACAGATCAACCCGGCTATGTCCAAGCTGCGCTCCGGTGGAAAGGCCAAGCGGCAGCCCAAGCACCTCATCGTGCTGGCCAAAAACCAGCTGGGTCTGCGGAACCTTTACAAGCTGATTTCCGCCTCCTATCTGGACCACTTCAAGCGGTACCCTATCATGCCCAAGAGCCTCATCAACCAGCACAGAGAGGGGCTGATTATCGGCTCGGCCTGCGAGGCCGGCGAGCTGTTCCAGGCTATCGTCAAGCGGAAGGAATGGGGGGAGCTCAAGCGCATCGCCTCCTGGTACGACTTCCTGGAGATCCAGCCCCTGTGCAACAACGCCTTTATGCTCCGCAAAGGCATTGCCAAGAGCCAGGAGGAGCTGCGGGACTTCAACCGCACCGTAGTGGCTCTGGGTGAAGCACTGGACAAACCGGTATGTGCCACTGGCGACGTCCATTTCCTGGACCCGGAGGACGAGATTTATCGCCATATCCTGCTGGCCTCCAAGGGCTTTGACGACGCCGACTCGCCCCTGCCCCTCTACTTCAAGACCACCCAGGAGATGCTGGATGAGTTTGCCTACCTGGGCAAGGAGAAGGCCTATGAGGTGGTGGTTCGCAATACAAACCTGGTGGCCGACTGGTGCGAGGATGTGGTGCCCCTACCCAAGGGCCTGTTTGCCCCCAAGATCGAGAACTCTGCCGAGGAACTGACCCGGCTGGTATGGGATAAGGCGAAAGCCCTTTACGGCGAGGAGCCTCCCCAGATCGTGGTGGACCGGATCAATGCCGAGTTGGGCGACATTATTAAATGTAAGTACGACGTGATCTATATGTCGGCCCAGAAGCTGGTGCAGGATTCCCTGGACCACGGCTATCTGGTGGGCTCCCGTGGTTCGGTGGGCTCCTCTCTGGTGGCCTTCATGTCGGGCATCACCGAGGTGAATTCTTTGCCGCCCCACTACCGCTGTCCCAAGTGCAAGCACTCCGACTTTGAGGCGGCCAAGGAGCTGGGCATCGGCTGCGGTGCCGATATGCCGGACGCCAACTGTCCGGTGTGCGGCACCCCCTATGACAAGGACGGCTTCAACATCCCCTTTGAGACCTTCCTGGGATTCGGCGGCGACAAGGTGCCCGATATCGACCTGAATTTTTCCGGTGAGTATCAGTCCAGCGCCCACCGCTACACCTTTGAACTGTTCGGCCAGACCCATGTGTTCCGGGCGGGCACCATTGGTACGGTGAAGGACAAGATCGCCTTCGGCTATGTAAAGCACTACCTGGACGACCACAGCCTCCACGGCACCCGGGCGGAGGAAAACCGCTTGTCCCTGGGGTGCAGCGGCGTCAAGCGCACCACCGGCCAGCACCCCGGCGGTATGGTGGTCATTCCCCAGAACCGGGAGATCTACGACTTTTGCCCGGTGCAGCACCCCGCCGACGACCCGGACAGCGATATCATCACCACCCACTTTGAATATCACTCTATGGAGTCCAACCTGCTCAAGCTGGATATGCTGGGCCACGATGATCCCACCATGATCCGGATGCTCCAGGACCTGACGGGGGTAGACCCTCAGAAAATCCCCCTAGACGATAAGGACACCATGAGCATCTTTACTTCCTCCAAGGTGCTGGGCTTTGAGGACGACCCCATTCTGGGTCCTACCGGAGCCGTGGCCATCCCCGAGTTCAACACCAAGTTCACCCGGGGAATGCTGATGGACACCCAGCCCCACCAGTTTGACATCCTGCTGCGCCTGTCCGGCTTCTCCCACGGCACCGACGTGTGGCTGGGCAATGCCCGGGACCTGATCGTGGACCAGGGCATTCCCGTTGGCCAGGCCATTGGCTGTCGTGACGACATCATGATTTTCCTTATCTCCTGCGGTATGCCGGAGAAGCGCTCCTTCAAGATCATGGAGGCGGTGCGAAAGGGCAAGGGACTGCCCGAGGGGGCAGAGGAGGAGATGAAGGCCGCCGGGGTGCCTGACTGGTATATCGGCTCCTGCAAGAAGATCAAGTATCTGTTCCCCAAGGCCCACGCCGTGGCCTACGTGATGATGGCCTTCCGCATCGCCTGGTTCAAGGTACACCACCCCCTGGCCTTCTACGCCGCCTTCTTCTCCATCCGGGCCAAGGCCTTTGACGCCACCTGTATGTGTATGGGCATGGATGTGTGCAAGGCCAAGATGAAGGAGATCGAGAGCAAGGAGAAGCCCACCCCCGTGGAGGAGGATACTCTAGTCACCCTGGAAGTGGTGTACGAGTTCTATCTCCGGGGCTTCACTTTTGAGCACATGGATTTGTATCGCTCCCACGCCGTCAACTTCCTGCCCGATATGGAGAAGGGCACCCTGCTGCCGCCCTTTACCTCCATCCCCGGTCTGGGTGAGACGGCGGCCCTGTCCATTATGGAGCAGCGGCAGGGCAAGCAGTTCATCTCCATTGAGGAGTTCTCCGCCGCCTGCCCGAAGGTGTCCAAGACCCACATCGAGCAGCTCAAGGCGGTGGGTGCCCTGGACGGTATGCCCGATACCAGCCAGATTACCCTGTTTGATGGATTTTAAGGCATACCGTCCAGCCGCCGCTTCTGCGGCGTCCGAGCGTTTTGCCCCAGGCAAAACCTCGATGCCGGGCGAATTGATTTTGCCCGGCAGATGGAATGAAATGGGACCCCACAAGGGGCGTGCCCTTTGTGGGAATGCCCGATACCAGCCAGATTACCCTGTTTGATGGATTTTAATATAGGAAAGGCCATTCCGGCCCGACTGACCCAAAGCGGGGCCGGCCATCCAAGCCGCCCCGCTTTTCCCGTATCCACCCTTGACAAGTGTGGAACATTATAGTATATTAGCGTGGTAAAGTGATAAAGCGAAGGGCGTGATCCCATGAAATTCAACATCAATACCCCCGAGGGCACCCGGGACCGGCTGTTTGCCGAGTGCCAGGAGCGGCGGCAGGTCCAGGCCAAGCTGACCCGCCTGTTTCGCCAGCGGGGTTTTCTGGAGGTCTCCACGCCGGAGACCGAGTTCTATGACCTCTTTGCCCGGTCGGGCAGCGCCATTCCCCAGGAGCGCATGATTAAGGTGGGGGACCCCAGCGGTAAGTTCTGCGTCATGCGGCCCGATTCCACCACCCCCATTGCCCGGGTAGCTGCCACCAAACTGAAGGCGGTGGCCATGCCTCAGCGACTGTACTACGATCAAACGGTGTACCGGGCCAACCCCGCCCACAACGGCGGCAGCCGGGAGATTCCCCAGTGCGGGGTGGAGCTCATTGGGGCGAAGGGAAAGAAGGCGGACGTGGAGATCATCGTCACTGCCATTGACGCCCTGCGGTGCTGCGGGGCCCCCAAGTTCCATGTGGAGCTGGGCCACGCCGGATATTTCCGGGAGCTGGCCGGCCGTCTGGAGCTGGAGGAGGGAAAAGTGGAGAAGATCCGCTCCCTCATTGAGGGCAAGAACTTCGCCGCCCTGAAAGCTCTACTGGAGCCCTACCGGGGCAACCCGGCCTGCGCCGCGCTGGAGCAGCTGAGCCGTCTGTTCGGCGGGGTGGAGGTGCTGGGTCAGGCGGAAAAGCTGGCGGGAAAGACCCCGGCGGTGGATTACCTGTCCGAACTGTACGACGAGCTGTCTGCCGCAGGTTACGGTCCTTACATCCGCTTCGACCTGGGTATGGTCCATCAGATCGACTACTATACCGGCGTGGTATTCCGGGGCTATGTGGAGGGCGCGGGAGACGCCGTCCTCTCCGGCGGCCGGTACGACAACCTGGTGGGCATCTTCGGCCGGGAGGCCCAGGCCACCGGCTTTGCCGTGGACGTGGACGCGGTGGCCCGCACCCTGCCTGAGATGGTGCTGCCGGTGCTGCGTACTGTGGTCCACTATGAGCCGGGCTATCTGGCCCAGGCCCTGGAGGCGGTGGATGGCCGCCCCGCCGGTACCTGTGAGCTGTCTCCATGCCGCACCCTGGAGTCCAGCTTGAATCTGGCCCGGGACAAGGGCGCGGAGATGGTGCTGGTACTGGATAAGGACGGAGAAAGGACGGTGCGGGTATGAGTGAACGGCTGAAAATCGCCATTACCAAGGGGCGGCTGTTGGACAAGAGCATGGAGCTTTTTGAGGGAGCCGGGCTGGACTGCACCCCCATCAAGGACCCTGGTCGCCGTCTGGTCCATTGCGTACCCAACTACCCCCTGGACGCGGTGTTGGCCAAGGCTCCCGACGTCATCACCTATGTGGAGCACGGCGTCTGTGATCTGGGCATTGTGGGGAAGGACACCATCCTGGAGAAGGGGGGCTCCTTCTATGAGGTGCTGGATCTGGGCTTCGGTAAGTGCCGGTTTGCCCTGGCCGTCAAGGCGGGGAGCGACTTTTACGGCACCTACAAGACCCGGCGCATCGCCTCCAAATACCCGGAGGTGACCCGCGCCTTCTTTGCCGGCAAGGGCATGGACGTGGACATCATCAAGATCGAGGGTAGCGTGGAGCTGGCCCCCATCCTGGGTCTGGCCGACGCCATCGTGGATATCGTGGAGACGGGAGCCACCCTGAAAGCCAACGGCCTGGTGCCCATTGAAGATGTGGCCCCGGTGTCTGCCCGGCTCATCGTGAACACCGCCAGTATGAAGCTGTACAAGAACCAGATCGAAGATTTTATCGCCCGTTGTGAGGGAGAATTGGAGAAGCGGACATGATTCAGATTGTAAAAGCAGACGGCGCTGCCGAAAAAGCGGTCATGGCTGCCATGAAGGCCCGGGCGGCCCAGGCCAATCAGGCCATTGACGCGGCGGCGGCTGAGATTATGGAAACTGTGCGGGAGAAGGGCTTTGAGGCGGTGCGGGACTACTCCCTCCGCTTCGACAAGGCCGAGCCTAGAGAGATCTCCCGGGAGGAGCTCCAGGCGGCCTATGACCGCTGCCCGGCGGACCTGATTGCTGCCCTGGAGCGGGCGGCGGCCAACATCCGGGATTACAATGAAAAGCTGCTCATCCGCACCATGGAGTGGACCTCCCCCGACGGGGGCGTGGTAGGCCGGGTGGTCCGTGGCCTGACCCGGGTGGGCATCTACGTCCCCGGAGGCACGGCGGCTTATCCCAGTAGTGTGCTGATGAACGCGGTGCCCGCCAAGGTGGCGGGGGTGGAGGAGATCGTCATGGTGACGCCCCCCACCGAGAACCTGAACGACGCGGTGCTGGCTGCCGCCAAGATCGCCGGGGTGGATCGGGTGATCGCCGTGGGCGGCGCCCAGGCGGTGGCCGCCCTGACCTACGGTGCAGGCTTCATCCCACGGGTGGATAAGCTGGTGGGTCCCGGCAACGCCTTTGTGGCCTCCGCCAAGCGGCAGGCCTACGGAAAGCTGGACATCGACATGGTGGCCGGGCCCTCTGAGATATTGATTATTGCAGATAGCAAGGCCAACCCCAAGTTTGTGGCCGCCGACCTGCTCAGCCAGGCCGAGCATGACAAGCTGGCTTCCGCCGTGCTGCTCACTGACTCTATGGAGCTGGCCCAGGCGGTGGATGCTGAGATCATTCGCCAGACCGGCTATCTGGACCGCTCCGAGATCATGGAGTGCTCTCTGCGGGATTTCGGATGTGCCATCGTGTGCGATAGTCTGGCTGACTGTGCCGCCCTGGCCAACGAGGTGGCCCCGGAGCACCTGGAGATCGTCACCGAGGACCCCCGAACTCTGCTGCCCGCCATTAAAAACGCCGGCGCCGTGTTCCTGGGGGCCTGGTCGCCGGAACCTTTGGGAGACTATCTGGCCGGACCCGACCACGTGCTGCCCACCAGCGGCACCGCCCGGTTCTTCTCGCCCCTCAGCGTGGACAGCTTCCTCAAGACTATGAGCATCATCCAGTATGACCAGGCCAGCCTGGGCCCCATCAAGGATCAGATCATCACCCTGGCCCAAGCGGAGCATCTCACCGCCCACGCCAATTCCATCCAGGTGCGGTTTGAATAAAGGAGAATGACCATGAGAACAGCCCAACTGACCCGCACCACCAAGGAGACCGATATCCGCCTGACCCTCGCTCTGGAGGGGGGAGCGGTAAATGTGTCCACTGGCATCGGCTTTTTCGACCATATGCTCACTGCTTTCGCCTTCTATGGCGGTTTGGGCCTGGAGCTGAGCGTCAAGGGCGACCTGGAGGTGGACGGCCACCACACGGTGGAGGACGTGGGCATCGTACTGGGACAGGCCATGAAAGAGGCATTGGGGGACCGGAAGGGCATCCGTCGGTTTGCCTCCGCTTTTATTCCCATGGACGAGGCCCTGAGCTTCACCGCTTTGGACTTCTCTAACCGGCCCTTCCTGGTGTTTGAGGCGGAGATGCCCCAGCCCATGATCGGAACCTACGATTCCTGCCTCACGGAGGAGTTCATGCGGGCCTTTGTGGTGAACAGTGGATTGACTTTACATATGAAGTGCCACTACGGAAAGAACGCCCACCACATCACCGAGGCCCTGTTCAAGTCCCTGGGTGTGGCGGTCAAAGAGGCCGTTCAGATCACCGGAACCGGTGTCACCTCTACCAAGGGGGTGCTGTGATGGGTTATACCGCTATCGTGGACTACGGCGTGGGTAATTTGAAGAGCGTGACCAACGCCATGGACTACCTGGGTCTGAAATCCTGTATTACCAGTGATCCAAAGGAGCTGGAGCGGGCCGACGCCATTATCCTGCCCGGCGTGGGGGCCTTCCCGGACGCGGCGGACAAGCTGCGGGGGACCGGTCTGGACCGGGTACTGACGGCCCAGGCGGAGCACAAGCCCATCCTTGGCATCTGTCTGGGGATGCAGCTGCTCTTCGACTGGGGCGAAGAGGTGCGGGAGTGTAAAGGACTTGGACTTGTAGGCGGCTGTGTCCATAAGATTAAGACCAATCTCAAGCTGCCCCATATTGGCTGGAACAGCCTGACCTATCCCAATCCGTCACCTCTGTTTGCCGGAGTGGAGGAGGGGAGCTACGTCTACTTTGTCCACTCCTTCTGCGGCATGGCCGCTGATCCGGCCACTGTGATCGCCCAGACCGACTACGGTACCCCGGTGGTGGCGGCGGTCCAGAAGGGCAATGTGTACGGCTGCCAGTTCCACCCGGAGAAGAGCGGCGAGGTGGGCTTGCAGATTCTGAGAAACTTCGGAGGGCTGAACAGATGATCTTATTTCCCGCCATTGACTTGAAAGATGGTAAGGCTGTCCGCCTTTACAAAGGAGATTTTGCAACGGCTCACCAGGTGGCGGACGATCCGTTAGCCACCGCCAGGGCTTTTTATGACGCCGGGGCCCGCCACATCCATATGGTGGACCTGGACGGCGCCCGCAGCGGCGCCCGGCGGAATGGCACCATCGTGCAGGCGGTGGCCCAAAACTCCGGTCTGAAGGTAGAGCTGGGGGGCGGTATCCGCTCCATGGCCGACCTGGAGGAGGTCTTTGCCCTGGGCGTGTGGCGGTGTGTCATCGGCTCTGCCGCTGTCAGCCATCCGGAATTTGTGAAAGAGGCGGTAGCCAAGTACGGCGAGCGTATTGCCGTGGGCATCGACGCCATGGACGGCATTGTCAAGACCGCCGGGTGGGAGCAGTCCTCCGGCCTCAACTACCTGGACTTTGCCAAGTCCATGGAGGCAATGGGTGTAAAGACTATTATCTTTACAGATATCGCCACCGACGGGATGCTGTCCGGCCCCTCCTTTGACCGGCTGGCCGCCCTCCAGCAGGCGGTGAGCTGCCAGATCGTGGCCTCCGGCGGGGTGTCCTCCAACGGGGACCTGTCTCAGTTAAACGCCATGGGTCTGTACGGGGCCATCATCGGCAAGGCCTACTATGCCGGAACGGTGGATCTGGCCCAGGCCGTAAAGGAGGTGGGGGATCAGTGTTAGCAAAACGGATCATCCCCTGCCTGGATGTGCGGGACGGCCGGGTGGTGAAAGGGGTCAACTTTGTCAATATCCGGGACGCCGGCGACCCGGTGGAGCTGGCCAAATATTACTCGGACCAGGGGGCCGATGAGATCGTCTTTCTGGACATCACCGCTACCAGCGACGCCCGGGACACCGTGGCCGACGTGGTGGAGCGCACCGCCGCTCAGGTCTTTGTTCCCCTGACGGTGGGGGGCGGCATCCGAACCCTGGAGGACTTCCAGCGGCTGCTGCGGGCGGGGGCGGACAAGATCTCCGTCAACTCCGCCGCTGTGGCCCGGCCTGAACTTATTGCGGAGGCGGCGGAGCGGTTCGGTTCCCAGTGCGTGGTGCTGGCGGTGGACGCCCGATCCCGGGGGAACGGCACCTGGGAAGTGGTGGTGGCCGGAGGGCGCAAGCCTACCGGTATAGACCTGATCGAATGGGTGAAGAGGGGAGAGGCCCTGGGGGCGGGCGAGATTTTGCTCACCTCCATGGACGCCGACGGCACCAAGGCTGGCTTCGATCTGGCCATGACAAAGGCCGTGACCGACGCGGTGTCCATCCCAGTTATCGCCTCCGGCGGATGCGGCAGTCTGGCCCACTTTGCGGAGGTGTTTGAGGAGACAAACTGCGATGCGGCCCTGGCGGCCTCTTTATTCCATTTTGGGGAGTTGACAGTGCCCCAGGTAAAGGAGTATCTTGAAACCAGACAGATCCCGGTGCGATAATTCACACAAGGGAGGCGTGGTTATGCTAAACGAGATTTTTGATCGAGTTTATCAGGAACTGGGCAGCATTGGAAATGAGCTGACCCGTGGGGAGCGGCTTGGAGTGGGCAAAGTCTGGACGCCCGGCCGGAAGCCCCGGGCAGATCATCCACAGCCCAAAGCCGAGAAACAGCAGACCAAGTTAAGCGCCCGCCGGGACCGGCGGGGAGGAGAGGACCCCTGGGACTGGAAAGAGGAAAAGCCGCCCTGGGAATTTTGAGAGGTGATCGTATGATGGATCTGGAACTTTTGTTTCAGAAATCCGACCTGATCCCCGTCATCATTCAGGACGTGGATACCAGGGATAATTTGATGCTGGGCTTTACCAACAAAGAGGCGGTGGAGCTGACCCTAGAGACCAAAACCGCCTGGTTCTGGTCCCGCAGCCGCCAGAAGCTGTGGAACAAAGGGGAGAGCTCAGGCCACTTCCTCCATGTAAAGAAGGTGGTCACCGACTGCGATACCGATACCCTGCTCTATCTCTGCACGCCGGAGGGACCCACCTGCCACACCGGGGAGAGGAGCTGCTTTTTCAACACGATTTGGGAGGAAACACCATGAGCGATACCATTTTACAGGACCTGTACCAGGTGGTGCTGGGCCGCAAGAGCGATCCCCAGGAGGGGTCCTACACCTGCTATCTCTTTGACAAGGGTCTGGACAAAATCCTGAAGAAGGTGGGGGAGGAGTGCTCCGAGACCATCATCGCCGCCAAGAACGGTAAGCAGGAGGAGACGGTGGGGGAGATCTCCGACCTCATTTACCACCTGATGGTGATGATGGCCGACCAGAACATCCCCCTGGCCGCGGTACTCTCCGAGCTGGAGCGCCGCAGCCATAAGATTGGCAATCTAAAGCAGATGAAAACAGTGGACCATGAGACCTGATTAGGATGTAATGATTACAAAACCGGGCCAGTACAGAACGCTTCTCTGTACTGGCCCGGTTTATATAGTGTATGCAGGTGTTTTTTACTATACGTCCCTCCGGGGGCCTCCTTTCGACTGGCCGAAAGGAGGCAAAGGCCAGTTGAGAAGGGGGGATTTCGATTTCCCCCCTTCCCAACACCTAACCCCCTTAAAACGACCAATCAGGGGGCTGCGGCCCCCTATTGGATGTACCCCAGAGGTGAAGGGACGGCCTCGGCCTAAAGCATCTATTTCTGCCCATAAGTGACGAACAGCGTATACAGCCGGCTGATGGTATTCCAGCTGTCCTGATCCAGCACGCCGGTCTGGGGCCGGCCGTCCAGCTGCTGGACCCAGCGGATGTTATGCTGGGTGGCGGCGTCGTTCTGACCGGTGACTGGAGCGGACTGGATGCCGCTCAGCAGCCGGGCCAGGGCCCGGAACATGGACTGCACCAGGTAAAGATGGACGCTGTCCTGGTCGGGCTTCACGGTAAAATCCCCCTGAGGATAGCCCCGGAAGGGGCGTGGTCCGGCCAGCCTGGCCTTGGTCTGGAGGTAGAGAGCGGCGATGGCGTCCCAGGTGGCCTGGTCCACCCGGCCGGTGACCGGAGGGAAGAACTCCCGTTGAAAGAGCATGACGGCCTCCAGGGTGCGCTCCCCAAAGACGCCGTCGGGGGTGAGCCGGGGCAGGAAGTCGTAAAGGAAGGACAGCTCCCGCAGCATGGTTTGCAGGCTGCGGACCGGCTGGCCGATCAGTCGGATCTCTTGAGGCACGATCATTGGGTTACTCCTCTCTCATCGGCGGAACCCAGGGTCATGGGCTGGCCGGGGTACTGAGTCAGGCCGGTGGCCTGGCTTTCGGGCAGGTCGGGGCGGAACTGCTCCGGGATCACGTTGGTGTAGGTCTCCACTGTGTCCACGATACCGGCATAGAGCCGGTAAAGGGCGGCCCAGGTCTGGGGGCCCATAATGCCGTCCTGGGGCAGGCCGCTCATGCGCTGCACGGCGATGACGGCATTTTTGGTGGCGGGGCCGTAGATGCCGTCGATGGCCACCCGGGGAATGTTGTTGTAGAACTCCGATACCACCGACAGTACATATTGCACGGTCCGCACCGAGTCGCCCCTGGCGCCCTCGGCCAGCACGTTGGGGAAGGGCTGGGTGCCGCTGCCTGGGTAATAGGTCTGCCCCTGGCTGATGAGTTCCGCCAGATCCAGCACCCCCACATAGAGGAACACCAGTTTGTACCAGGTGGAGTTGCCCACGATGCCGTCGGGCGTCAGGTCAAAGATGGACTGGAACTTCTCTACCGCCGCCTCGGTGGCCGGGCCGAACACCCCGTCCACCGGGTAGACCTTGGGGATGGCTGGGTAGTCCCGGGAGATGCGGTTGAGCATGACCTGGATGCGCTGGACCGCCTCGCCCCGGTCGCCCCGGCGGATGGGATAGCCGGGGTAGGAGTAGCGGATGCCCTGGACCGGGGTATTGGTTACCAGCTCAATGTTATCGCCGTAGTAGGAACGCAGGATGGTCATATAGTCCGCGCCCTGCTCGGCCATGGCCTGGCTGCCCCACTGTGACAGCCCGTCGCAGGTGACGGTGGTGCCGTTGCAGAACTTGGCGGCCAGAGGCTCCACAAAGCCGATGCGCCGTATGTAGGAGTTGAACATCTCATCCACCAGCTGGCTGATGTTCTCAAAGATGTTGCGGCCTTTGATGAACTTTTGGTCGTAGGCGGTGGAGGAGGTGATGTTGAAGGGGTAACCCCGGCTGGGGTAGAACTCAGTGTATACCCGGTTGAGGGCGAAGGAGATGATGGCCAGAATGTTGGCCTTGAGTGCAGCGGGCTCCCAGGTGGGGTAGATCTCACTGGAGGCCACGTTTTTCACATACTCCGGAAAGGATACCGTCACATTCTCTGCGCTGGAGCCGGGGGCCCCCAGGTGGACGGTGATGTATTGAGGGACATAGGGGGTAATGGGCAGGGACTCAGGCATGGTATCCCTCCTTTACAGATTCTGAGGCGGTACATTGACCGGCGTCTCCGGCAGCAGGGTGAGAGACTGCTCCGGCAGGGGGATCAGCTCCAGCTCCTGCAGGGTCTGGGTGCCCGCGAAGATCTGGACATTCTCCACCACCAGCAGCTCATAGCCCGGGGACTCGGCCCAGATATCACACACGGCGAAGGGGGTAACGGTACCGGGCGACTCGCTGGCGGAGGCGTTGGGGGTATCTACCTGAACGGGCGCGGTGCGGCCGTTGGCGTCGGTGACCCGGAGGGCCAGCAGGGTATGGTGGCCCTCCGTGCCCCGTTGGGTGAAAGCCACGGTGGCGCCTGCCACCGGGATCTGGGCCTGGGAAGTGAATACCCGGGTCAGAATGGTTCCTGTTGCGGCCAAATTGCATTCCTCCTTTTCTTTCCACTCTATGCCGCCGAAGGAGGAATTGTCCGTGAAGCGTTGACATCGGGACCGGTTTTGAGTAAACTGAATAGGAAAGATATCCTCTGGAACGAGTGTGATGGCGCATGAGAAAACAAAAGGTGTCCAGTGCGGTAATTCGGCGTTTGCCCCGCTATTACCGCCATTTGACAGATTTGCATACAGCTGGCGTGGAGCGTATCTCCTCCAGTGCTCTGGGCCGCTCCATGGGACTGACGGCCTCCCAGATCCGTCAGGATCTCTCCTGCTTCGGGGAATTTGGCCAGCAGGGGTATGGCTATAACGTGGAGAAGCTGCGGGATGAGATCTCGGATATCCTGGGCATGAACCGGGGCCATACCGCGGTCATTCTGGGCGCGGGCAATCTGGGACGGGCCCTGATGGAGAACTTTCACTTTGAGCGCTCCGGCGTGGAGCTTGCAGCAGCTTTCGATGTGGCCCCCGAGGTAGTGGGGCAGACCCGCTCCGGCGTGCCCATCTATCATGTGGACCGGCTGGAGGAGTATCTGGCGGAGTACCCGGCCAGCATCGGTGTGCTGACGGTGCCCCGGTGTGCCGCCAATACCACCGCCAGCCGCCTGGTGCGGGCCGGCGTGCGGGGCATCTGGAATTTTACCAACAGCGAGCTGACGGTGGAGGCGCCGGGGGTGGTCATTGAGGATGTCCACTTTGCCGACAGCCTTCTGGCCCTCAGCTATATGATCTCGGAGGAAGCATGAAGAAAGCAGCGGCGATCCTGCTTGCCGGGGCAATCCTGGTGGGCAGCGGGGCGGTTCTGGCCGCCGATCAGTCTTTGGTGAGCAAAAGCTATGTGAACAGTACCTTTACCGACCAGGCGCTGGAGCGGGCGGAGGGGCGGCTGGAGGAGCTGACGGCGGCCATCTACAATCAGGCGCTGAATCAGTTGAACGCCAAACACTCCGCCTACCTGGCCCAGGCCGGGGGCACCTCGGGCCTCAACGACCTGCGGTTTAAGAAGGGGGATGTGCTGACCCTTACCTCCGGCTCCGGCGTCATGCTGCTGGCGGGGAGCGCCACGGCCTCCGGCGGGATACTGGTGGACGCCACAGCAGGCAATATGGTGGCCTCAGGCGGCGGCCTGACCGCACGCCACCGCTGCCTGGCGGGGGAGAGCGCCGCTGTGGCGGTGACCGTGACCTCCGATACGGCGGTGATCTGCCTGGAGGGGAACTATACGCTCTCTTCCAGCGGCAATGTGGACTATAACGCCATGGCCGACGGTCTGACCCAGATGGGCCTGCTCAAAGGCACCGGCGCCACCTATGGCTCCGGCTATGAGCTGGAGCGCCAGCCGGTCCGGGTAGAGGGCCTGGTCATGTTCATCCGCCTGCTGGGGGAGGAGAACGCCGCCCTTTCCAGTACGGCGGCCAATCCCTTTGTGGACAGCCCCAGCTGGGCCGACCGCTATCTGGCCTATGCCTATGAGAAGGGCTATACCACCGGCATTGGCACTAACGCCGCCGGTCAGTTGGTCTTTGGCCCCAACAATACCATTACGGCGGGGGAGTACATGACCTTTGTGCTCCGGGCGCTGGGCTACTCCGAGACCGGGACCAGCCCTGACTTCACTTGGCAGACCGCTCTGGAGGCGGGAGTCAGTCTGGGGGCCATCCGTCAGAATGAGCGCACCATGCTGGAGAGCGGCACCTTCCTGCGGGCCCAGGTAGTCTATCTGTCGGTGTGCGCCCTCTCCGCGCCCACCAAGGACGGAGGCGTGCTGCTGGACCGCACCGCCTCCAGCGGCGGCTACGACAAGGCCGCCATGCAGACCGTTCTCAACCAGGTATCCGCCCTGCGTCTGAGCTAACACACAAAAAACGCGAGCCGTACGGCTCGCGTTTTTTCATTTTGTCTTGCCGGTACGCATGGCCCGCATGGCGTTGAGAATGGCGATGACCGAGACCCCTACGTCGGCAAAGACAGCCTCCCACAGATTGGCCTGGCCCAGGGCACTGAGCAGGAGGACCAGCAGCTTTACCCCCAGGGCGAACACGATGTTCTGTCGTACGATGGAGAGGGTGCGGCGGGCGATGGCAATGGCCTGGGCCAGCTTGGAGGGCTTGTCGTCCATGAGCACGATGTCCGCCGCCTCGATGGCGGCGTCGGAGCCCAGGGCGCCCATGGCAATGCCCACATCCGCACGGGAAAGAACGGGGGCGTCGTTGATGCCGTCGCCTACGAAGGCCAGAGCCCCCTTGGGGGAGACCTCCTTCAGCAGGCGCTCCACCCGGTCCACCTTGTCGGTGGGCAGAAGCTGGGTGTGGACCTCGTCCAGCCCCAACTGGGCGGCCACAGCCTCGCCCACCTGCTTGGCATCGCCGGTGAGCATCACAGTCTTGCGCACTCCCGCGGCCTTCAATGCGGCGATGGCCTGCCCGGCATCCGGCTTTACCTGATCGGAAATGACGATATGGCCCAGATAGACCCCGTCGGCGGCCACATGAACGGTAGTGCCCACATGGTGGCAGGGGTGCCAGGTGACACCAATCTCCTCCATCAGCTTGTCGTTGCCGGCGCAGATCACCTTGCCGTCCACCACGGCGCGGACGCCACGGCCGGACAGCTCCTCCGCCTGGGTTACCCGGCTGCGGTCGGGCAGCTGGCCCCAGGCCTCCAGCAGGGAGCGGGAGATGGGGTGGTCGGAGGAGGCCTCCGCCAGGGCGGCCAGCTCCAGCAGCTGGCTCTGGTCGCAGTGGTCGGGATGAATGGCGGTGACATTAAAGACGCCCTGGGTCAGGGTGCCGGTCTTGTCAAATACCACGATCTCTGTTTTGGCCAGCACCTCCAGGTAATTGCCGCCCTTCACCAGAATGCCGGCCCGGGAGGCGCCGCCGATGCCGCCGAAGAAGGAGAGGGGCACCGAGATCACCAGGGCGCAGGGGCAGGACACCACCAGGAAGTTAAGGGCCCGCTGGACAGCGTCCAGCCAGCTTACCTGGGTGAAGAGGGGAGGCAGGAGGGCCAGGGCCACAGCAGCCAGCACCACAATGGGGGTATAGTACCGGGCAAAGCGGGTGATAAAGTGCTCGGCCTTGGCCTTTTTGCTGCTGGCGTTCTCCACCAGATCCAGGATCTTGGACACGGTGGACTCCTCAAAAGCCTTAGTGACCTGGACCTTCAGCAGGCCGGACAGATTGACACAGCCGGAGATCACGTCGTCACCGGGCTGGACCTGGCGGGGAAGAGACTCGCCGGTGAGGGCGGCGGTGTCCAGGGTGGAAGTTCCCTCCAGCACCACGCCGTCCAGGGGAATCCGCTCCCCGGCCTTGATCACAATGGCGTCTCCCACGGACACCTCTTCGGGGTCCACCTGCCGCAGCTGACCGTCCACCTCGATATTGGCGTAGTCGGGGCGAATATCCATCAAAGCGGCGATGGAGGTGCGGGACCGGTTGACCGCGTAGCTCTGGAACCACTCGCCCACCTGATAAAACAGCATGACAAAGACGGCCTCCGGATATTCGCCGATGGCAAGGGCGCCGATGGTGGCCAGCGCCATGAGGAAGTTCTCGTCGAAAACCTGCCCGTGGGCAATGTTGCGTACTGCCCGCCACAGTACATCCCAGCCAATGACGGCGTAGGGGACCAGAAAGACCGCCAGCTCCGCCCAGCCGGACAGGGGGAGCAGTACAGCTCCAACAAACAGCACCCCGCTGGCCAGAATGCGGATGAGCATCCGCTTTTGCTTTTTGGTCATGATGATTCGCTCCTTACGGCATCACAATGGTACAGTCGGGTTCCACCTTCTTGCAAGCCTTGGCGGCCTGCTGGAGGATCTGGTCAAACCGGGCATCGTCGGCGTCCAGGGTCAGCTTCTGGGTCATGAAGCTGACGGTAGCGCTGTTGACCCCGTCCAGCTTGCAAATGGCGTCCTCCATCTTGGCGGCGCAGTTGGCACAATCCAGATCTCTCAGTTTGAATGACTTCTTCATGGTGTATAAACTCCTCTCATTCCGCAATGTGTTCCATACCCTGGCCCAGAATGGTTCGGACATGGCCGTCCGCCAGGGAGTAAAACACAGTTTTACCCTCCCGGCGGTATTTCACCAGTTTGCTCTGCTTCAAAGCCCGAAGCTGGTGGGAGATGGCGGACTGGGTCATGCCCAGCAGCTTGGCAATGTCGCACACACACATCTCCGACTCAAAGAGCACATACAGGATCTTGATGCGGGTAGAATCTCCAAAGATCTTGAACAGCTCCGCCAGATCGTAGAGGATCTCATCCTCCGGCATGGTGCGCTCCACCTTGTCTACGATCTCCTGGTGGATGTGGCTGTAGTCGCACCGCTCCACACCGTTGCTGTCTGTCATGGCGACCATCCTTTCTAATAACATATGAGCTATTGTTCATATGTTATTATATACTTGCTTGGCGGGATGTCAAGGGGGGAATGGAAATTTTTCTTGCGATGGGGCTCCGGCGGGGTTATGATGGGGAAGAGAACAGGCCCTCCGGGCGGAAAGGACAGATAGAAATGAAGCGGACGGATGGACGGGATGTGGGGTTGGAAGCCCTGGACCGGTGCGAATATATGGTGCTGGCGATGACCGATGAGGCAGGGATGCCCTATTGTATGCCGCTGAACGGCGTGCGGGTGGGGGAGGCGGTCTATTTCCACTCTGCCCAGCGGGGGGAGAAGCTGACCTGCCTAAACCTGCATCCCCGGGTGTGCCTCACCGCCGTTGGGGACCAGCGGGTGGTACAGGCGGCGTATGAGACGGAATTCACCAGCGCTGTGGCCCGTGGGACCGCCCATGAGGTATGTGACCCGGAGGAGCAGAAAGAAGCGTTGAGGGCCATTTGCCAAAAATATGCCCCCGACTGCCCGGACCGGGTGGAGGAGGTTATTGAGAAGCACCTTGCCCGGACTGCGGTATGGCGGATCGATCTGGAGCAGGTCAGCGGGCGGAAACGGCTGTGTAAGGAATGAAAAAGGGCGCCGCGCATCCGCGCGGCGCCCTCTTTGCATACAGGCGCTTATTTGTACTTGTAGAAGCCCTCGCCGGCATTGATGCCCAACTTGCCGGTGTCAATGTACTCCTCCTTCAGCCGCTTGGCCATCTTGCCGTAAGTGGTATTGGGGTCTGCGGCAGCGGGATTGTTGGTGAGGATGTTGTAGGCCGTGGTAATGCCCACGATGTCCAGGATGCGGAAGGGGCCCATGGGAGCGCCGGTGGCCAGCACCCAAGTCTTGTCGATGGTCTCGAAGTCGGCGATGTCCTCCGCCCACAGGCTCTGAGCCGCCATCAGGAAGGGGACCAGCATGGAGTTGAGCAGATAGCCGTTTTTCTCCTTTTTCAGCCGCAGGGGTACCATGCCGATATCCGCGGCGAACTGAGCCACTTCTTCGTAGGCCGCCGGGTCAGTGCCGGGGTGGCCCATGACTTCTGCGGTATTCTGCTTCCAGATGTTGTTGGCGAAGTGGAGGGCCAGGTATTTCTCCGGCCGCCCGGTATACTGGGCCAGGGAGGAGGGGAGCAGGGTGGAGGTGTTGGTGGCTAGGATGGTCTTTTCCGGCAGCAGGGGGGCCAGCTTCTGATAAAATTCGATCTTCTCCTGGGGCACCTCCGCCAGGGCCTCAATGACCAGGTCGGCGTCCTTGACCGCCTCGGCCAGATCGGTGGTCATGGTCAGGCCGGCCAAAGCGGCGTCCGCCTGGGCAATGCGCCCGTCGATCTCCTCCGGAGTGTAGGTGCGGCCATTGTCCAGCAGGCCGGGGCTGTAGGGGCCGGGACTGGACTTGGCGGCGGTGAGCTCCGCCACATAGATGTCGTGAAGCCGCTGCAGCTTGGGCTGGGCCCGGCCGATGGAGGCGTCGCTCCTCAGCCAGATGGTGACATGAAAGCCCTTGTAGGCGGTCTGATAGGCGATCTGACTGCCCAGTACGCCGCCGCCGATGAGAACCACATTCTGAATACTCATAACGCTGCCTCCTGTTAAAAATTTACGTCCATATTATAAACTGAACAGTTTAACTATAAATAGTATAATACAATAACAGTGTTTTGTCAACGTATCTCCGGGTATTTGACAGAAAAGCGGGCGCGCTGCAAAATGCAGCGCGCCCGCTTGCTGTAGCTTAGAATGGAACGTTGGGGTTTCCGCGGTCACTCCAGCATCCGTTTCAAATAGTGGCCGGTGTAGGAGGCAGGGCACTGAGCCACTTCCTCGGGGGTACCGGTGGCCACGATGGCGCCGCCGCCACTGCCCCCCTCGGGGCCCAGGTCGATCACATGGTCGGCCGTCTTGATCACGTCCAGATTGTGCTCGATAACCACCACGGTGTTGCCCGCGTCCACCAGCTTCTGAAGCACCTCGATGAGCTTGTGGACGTCGGCGGTGTGGAGGCCGGTAGTGGGCTCATCCAGAATATAGATGGTCTTGCCGGTGGAGCGCTTGGCCAGCTCGGTGGCCAGCTTCACCCGCTGGGCCTCGCCGCCGGACAGTTCGGTGGAGGGCTGGCCCAGCTTTACATAGCTGAGACCAACTTCATACAGGGTCTGGAGCTTGTTGTACAGCCTGGGCAGGTGCTCGAAGAAGGGGAGGGCCTCCTCCACCGTCATATCCAGCACCTCATAGATGTTTTTGCCCTTGTAGCGCACCTCCAGGGTCTCCCGGTTGTACCGCTTGCCCTTACACACCTCGCAGGGTACATAGATATCGGGCAGGAAGTGCATCTCGATCTTGATAAGGCCGTCGCCCTGGCAGGCCTCGCACCGGCCGCCCCGCACATTGAAGGAGAACCGGCCGGGGCCATAGCCTCTGGCCTTGGCGTCGGGGGTGGAGGCGAACAGGTCCCGGATGTCGTTGAACAGTCCGGTATAGGTGGCCGGGTTGGACCGAGGTGTGCGGCCGATGGGGGACTGGTCGATGGCGATAATCTTGTCCAGAAATTCCTCCCCCTCGATGGCCTGATGCTTGCCCGGCCGGGTCTTGGCACGGTTCAGATCGGCGGCCAGCCGTTTGTAGAGAATCTCATTGACCAGGGAGGATTTGCCGGAGCCGGACACGCCGGTAACGCAAGTAAAGGTGCCAAGCGGGATGGATACATCCACGTTTTGCAGGTTATTCTCCGCCGCGCCCTTGACCGTGAGGAAGTGGCCGTTGCCCGTCCGCCGCTCCTGGGGAACGGGAATCTTTTTCCGGCCTGACAGATAGTCGCCGGTGATGGAGCCGGGGGTGTTCATGATCTCTTGAGCGGTGCCGCAGGCCACCACCTGGCCGCCGTGAACGCCTGCGCCGGGACCAATGTCCACGATGTAATCGGCCTCCCGCATGGTGTCCTCGTCGTGTTCCACCACCAGCAGGGTGTTGCCCAGATCCCGCAGGTGCTTGAGGGTGGCCAGCAGCTTGTCGTTGTCCCGCTGGTGCAGGCCGATGGAGGGCTCGTCCAGAATATAGAGCACCCCCATCAGGGAGGAGCCGATCTGGGTGGCCAGCCGGATGCGCTGGCTCTCGCCGCCGGACAGGGTGGCGGCGGCCCGGCTCAGGGTCAGGTACTGCAGGCCCACGCTCTGGAGAAAGCCCAGACGGTTCTTGATTTCCTTTAAAATCCGGTCGGCAATGAGCATTTTCTGCTCCGAAAGCTCCAGATGGTCCACGAAGTCCAGGGCCTCCGTTACCGACTTGCGGCAGAAGGTATCAATGTTGATGCCTCCCACGGTGACAGCCAGAGCCTCCTTCCGCAGGCGCTTGCCGCCGCAGTCGGGGCAGGGACGCTCGCTCATGCAGTCCTCCAGGTCCCGGCGCATGGCGTCGGACTGGGTCTCCTTGTAGCGGCGCTCCAGATTGTTGATGATGCCCTCAAAGGGCTGCATCAGGGTGCCGTGGCCGTTCTCCCGCTCATAGGTCAGCTTGAGCTTTTCCCCCTTGGTGCCGTAGAGGATGATATCCATGATCTCGGCAGGCAGGTCCTTCACCGGGGTATTCAGCTTGAAGTTGTACTTCTTGGATAGGGCCTCAAAATACATCCGGGAGATGGAATCTCCCTTGATGTTGTTCCAGCCGGAGGCAGTGATGGCACCCTCCAGGATGGACAGCTCCTTGTTGGGGATGATGATGTCCGGGTCCACCTTCAGCTGGGACCCCAGGCCGGTACAGGTGGGACAGGCGCCGAAGGGGTTGTTGAAGGAGAACATCCGGGGGGACAGCTCCTCGATGGAGATGCCGCAGTCCTCGCAGGCATAGTTCTGGGAGAACATGATGTCCCGATCCTCGCCCACGATATTGATGACCACCAGACCGCCGGCCAGGTTGGAGGCCACCTCCACCGAGTCGGTGAGCCGGCGGGCGATATCCTCCTTGATAACCAGCCGGTCCACCACAATCTCGATGTTGTGCTTCTTGTTTTTGTCCAGCTCGATCTCTTCCGTCAGGTCGTACAGGGAGCCGTCTACCCGGCAGCGGACGTAACCAGACTTCCGGGCGTCCTCCAGTAGCTTCTGGTGGGTTCCCTTTTTGCCCCGGACCACTGGGGCCATCACCTGGATACGGGTGGCCTCAGGCAGCTCCAGCACCTGGTCGATGATCTGGTCAATGGTCTGCTGCTGGATTTCCTTGCCGCACTTGGGGCAGTGGGGGGTACCCACCCGGGCCCACAGCAGGCGGAGGTAGTCGTAGATCTCGGTAACGGTGCCTACGGTAGACCGGGGGTTTTTGGAGGTGGTCTTTTGATCGATGGAGATGGCAGGGGAGAGGCCGTCGATATAGTCCACGTCGGGCTTCTCCATCTGCCCCAAAAACATCCGGGCGTAGGAGGAGAGGGACTCCACATAGCGGCGCTGCCCCTCGGCATAGATGGTATCAAAGGCCAGGGAGGACTTGCCGCTGCCCGACAGACCGGTAAGCACCACCAGTTTGTCCCGGGGAATGTCCACGTCGATATTTTTCAGATTGTTGGCCCGTGCGCCTTTGACGGAAATATGGTCGAGCATGGTTCAGGTACTCCTTTGGAGGAAAAAGATCAATAGCCGAACAGGTCGGCCACCTTGGTCAGCATATCCCGGATGGGAAGGTTGTATGGGCAGCGCCGCTCGCAGGCGCCGCACTGGACGCAGGAGCCGGCGTGGTACTGCATGGCATCGTACCGGGCCTTGGCCCAGTCGGCCAGGCCGTACTTGCGGGCGTAATTGGCCATCAGGAAGCAGTTGGGGATATTGATGCCGTTGGGGCAGGGAGCGCAGTAGTTGCACCGGCGGCAGAACTCGTTGCCCAGTTCCTTGCGGATGCGGTCGCACTCGGCCAGCTCCTCCTGAGTGAGGGGGGAGAAGTGCTCGGCGGCCTGGGCGTTGCGGTCGGCTTCCTCGGGAGAGCCCATGCCGGGAATGGCGATGTCGATGACGCCGGAGGCGGCGATAAACCGCAGGGCCAGGTTCCAGTCATCCAGGTTGCCGCCGGCCATGGGCTTCATGGCGATGGTGGCGATGCCCATCTCACGTGCCTTCTTCAGCACCTCATGGCCGTGAGTCTCCACAATGTTGTAAGGGAACATGACAGTCTCGATCTTGTCTCCGTGGAGTTCAAGCATCTTTTTCAGCGCGTCGATGTTGTGGGCGGTGACGCCAAGATGGCCGACCTTACCAGCGGCCTTGGCCTCCTCCAGCGCCTCCCAGGCGCCGCCCGCGCCGAACACCTTGTCGATCTCGGCCTCGGGCAGGTTGTGGATCTGGTAAACGTCGATGTAGTCGGTACGCAGGTTTTTCAGGCTGATGTCGATGTCCTTGGCCATGGACTCCTTGTCGCGGGCCATGGACTTGGTGGCCAGAATGAATTTGTCACGGCGGCCCTCCAGGGCAGCGCCCAGATATTCCTCGGACACGGTGTAGCCCCGGGCGGTATCGATGTAGTTCATGCCGTACTGCTCCAGCTTGTCTACAACAGCCTTGGTGTTGGCGGCGTCGGCGCGCTGGATGGGAATACCGCCGAAGGAGACCTGGGCGGCCTTGAGTCCAGTTTTACCAAGTGTGACGTAATTCATGACAAAAACCTCACTTTATATGATGTTTGGTCAGCTGATGATAATAAGCCCGGCCATGAAACTGACAAAGGCCAGGACGGTGAAGAGGAGCCAGCCGAAGATCCGGGAGAGAAGTTCCCAGTCGGAGGGCTCGGCGTCCTCCGGGTATTTGACCCGGAAGGAGAGGTTGAACCGAAAAATGGCGTCGTCGAACCGAATAAATACGACGGCCAGTCCGGCGCACACCAGGCCCAGTACCCAGAAGATGGGGTTGCCCCGGTGGGCGTCCGGCTCCGGCAGCTGGAAGAAGGAGAGCAGAATGGACAGGCTGGGTTTGTGGGGGTCCACAGGATTGCCGTCCATGTCATAGGTGACTCCATTGACGGAGTAGGTGAGTTCCCAAAGACCGGAATACACCTGTCCATCCTCCTGGACCATAAGATTGCAATCGGAGCTGTACCCGCCGCGAAAGAGCAGCTGCCCATCCAGGGTGATCTCAACGCCGTTGGGTGCGCTGCGGGACCACTCTCCGCCCGGGGCGGCAGTGGGGTCTTTACGGATGGTATAGGGGCCGTAGACCGTGTCCCCCCAGTCGTAAGTGACGGTGCTGCCCTGAATTGTAAAGGAGGCTGGCTGACCGTCCACCTTGGCGGAGTACACCGTGGTATCGCCCTCCGTGGCGGGGAAATAGAGGGCATCCTGGTACTCTACGCCGTATTGGCGGCCAATGAAGAAGTAGAGGATGGAAAAGACAGCGACAATGACGATCAAAACGATGGGCAGGATCTTTTTCAGCCGGTCGTACATGATAACAGCCCTCTTTGCAAGAGGTCACCCCTGTCCCCGCAGTTCGATGATGCGGTCCCGGAGGACGGCGGCGTACTCAAATTCCAGACGTTTCGATGCCTCCCGCATCTCCTTCTCCAGCTTGGCGATGGCGGCCTCCTTCTCCTTTTTGGATAGAGCCTTCTTGGAGTGGGGCAGCTCGCCCTTGTCCTCCGACAGGTCGATGACGTCCCGCACCGACTTGATGACGGTCTTGGGTACGATGCCGTGGGCCTGGTTGAACGCGTCCTGCTTGGCCCGGCGGCGCTCGGTCTCGTCAATGGCCCGGCGCATGGAGGGGGTGATGGAATCAGCGTACATGACCACCAGACCCTGGGCATTTCGGGCGGCACGGCCGATGGTCTGAATGAGGGAGGTCTCGGAGCGGAGGAAGCCCTCCTTGTCGGCGTCCAAAATGGCCACCAGAGAGACCTCCGGCAGGTCCAGGCCTTCCCGCAGCAGGTTGATGCCCACCAGCACGTCGAAGGTGCCAAGCCGCAGGTCCCGGATGATCTCCATCCGCTCGATGGTGTCGATGTCGTGGTGCATATACCGCACCTTGATGCCCGCGTTGGTGAGATAGGCGGTGAGGTCCTCCGCCATCTTCTTGGTGAGAGTGGTGACCAGCACCCGCTCTTTGCGGGCGGTGCGGTCGTTGATCTCCCCAATGAGATCGTCGATCTGCCCCTCCACCGGGCGTACCTCGATCTTGGGGTCAAGAAGGCCGGTGGGGCGGATGACCTGCTCCACGATCTGGCCCGACCGCTCCCGCTCATATTCGCCGGGGGTTGCGGACACATACACCACCTGGTTGAGGCGCTTCTGGAACTCCTCAAACTTCAGGGGCCGGTTGTCAAAGGCGCAGGGGAGGCGGAAGCCGTAGTCCACCAGACTAGTCTTTCTGGCCCGGTCGCCGTTGTACATGGCCCGCACCTGGGGGAGGGTGACGTGGCTCTCGTCGATGAAGAGGACGAAATCCTTGGGGAAGTAGTCCAGCAGGGTATGGGGGGGCGACCCAGCGGGCCGGCCTTCGATCACCCGGCTGTAGTTCTCGATGCCGGTGCAGTAGCCCAGCTCCTGCATCATCTCCACGTCGTACATGGTGCGCTGCTTGATACGCTGAGCCTCGATGAGCTTGCCCTCCTTCTCAAAGAAGGCAACCCGCTCCTCCAGCTCCTTATAGATCTCCTGGACAGCGGCGTCCATCTTCTCCTTGGGCGTGACATAGTGGGTGGCTGGCCAGATGGGAATAGTATTCAGCCGCCGGATGGGGGCGCCGGTGACCACGTTGATTTCGGAGATGCGGTCGATCTCGTCGCCGAAAAACTCCACCCGGATGGCGGAGTCCTTCCAGTAGGCGGGGAAGATCTCCACCGTGTCCCCCCGGACCCGGAACATATTGCGCTCAAAGGCGATGTCGTTGCGCTCGTAACGGATGGCAACCAGCTTTTTCAGCAGCTCGTCCCGCTCCATCTGAGCGCCTACCCGGAGGGAGACCATCATCTTGGCGAAGTCCTCCGGTTCGCCCAGGCCGTAGATACAGGACACCGAGGACACCACAATCACATCCCGCCGCTCCATCAGGGAGGCGGTGGCCGCCAGCCGCAGCCGGTCGATCTCTTCATTCACCGCCGAGTCCTTCTCAATAAAGGTATCGGTGTGGGGGATATAGGCCTCTGGCTGGTAGTAGTCGTAGTAGGAGACAAAGTACTCCACCGCGTTGTTGGGAAAGAATTCCTTAAACTCGGCGCACAGCTGGGCGGCCAGGGTCTTGTTGTGGGCCAGCACCAGGGTAGGGCGCTGGACCGCCTCAATGACCTTGGCCATGGTGAAGGTCTTGCCCGAACCGGTAACACCCAGCAGGGTCTGCTCATCCAGGCCGTTTTCAATGCCTGCCGCCAGGGCGGCAATGGCCTCGGGCTGATCGCCTGCCGGGGAGTATTCACTGACCACTTCAAATTTAGGCATACCATCACCTCTCAGGCATATTGTATCAGAACATCAGTTCCATTGCAACGATGAATCGAAAGAATGTTCTTATGGCCGGTAGAAGCCGCTGTCTCGGAGGGATACCATATCATCGTCCACGAAAATCAGGTGGTCCACCAACTCCACACCCATCCGGGCCAGGAAGGGGGCCAGACTTTCCGTGGTGGCGATATCGTCGCCGGAGGGGAAGGCGATCCCGGAGACGTGATTGTGAGCCAGCACCACCGCCGCGGCATTGAGGGAGAGGGCGGCCTCAGCGATGAGCCGGGTGGTAATGTTGACGGCGTTTACATTGCCCTCGCCCAGTTTACGGATACCTAGCACCTTGCCCTTACCGTCCATGCACAGCAGGCAGAGCTGCTCGTTGCGGGCGCCGAAGAAGTAGGGCTGGAGCAGGGCAAAATAGTCTCTGGTGTTCCGGGCAATGTCGTCCATCTGGGTGCGGGCGGTGAGATAGCGGCCGGACAATTCCTTGGCGGCTTTGAACAGAACGGCGGCGTGTTCGCCCACGCCTTTGACCTTTTGCAGCTCCTCCGGTGTTGCGTCCAGTACCCCAGCCAGAGAGCCGAAATGATTCAGAAGCTCATGGGCCAGGGGATTGGTATCGCTGCGGGGATTGGCGTAGAACAGGAGCAATTCCAGCAGCTTGTGGTCGGGAAAGGAGTCCGGCCGGGCCAGAAATTCAGTTTTTAACCGCTGACGGTGGCCGTCGTGGGTGCCCATGACCGGACTCCTCCTTTATATGTTTAGGCCTTGGCGCCGTACTGAGCCAGATAGGCTTCCATTTTGCTCTTCATCTCGTCGTCAATGTAGACCTTGCCGTCGATCTCCTTATTGTGGAGGAAGGAAATGATCTCCTTGACGGTGACGATGGGGTAGACGGCGATGCCGTAGTCTTCCCGCAGCTCGTCCAGGGTAGAGCAGTCCTTGGTGCCCCGCTCCATGCGGTCCACGGACACGATGAGGGCCTTCATGTTCACGTTGGCCACGTGCTTGAAGAGCTCAATGGTCTCCCGGACGGCGGTACCGGCGGTAACCACGTCCTCCACGATGACCACGTCGTCCCCGTCCTGAGGCTTGTAGCCCACCATGGAGCCGCCCTCGCCGTGGTCCTTGGCTTCCTTCCGGTTAAAGCAGTAGGGCAGGTTCCGGTCATAGTTGCGGTACAGGGAGGCGGCGGCGGTGACAGCCAGAGGGATGCCCTTGTAGGCGGGGCCAAACAGGCAGGTCACGCCCTCGGGCAGGTTCTCCTGGATGCAGGCGGCGTAATAGTCGCCCAGCTTGGCAGCCTGAGCGCCGGTCTTGTAGTTGCCGGTGTTGATGAAATAGGGGGTCTTGCGGCCGGACTTGGTGGTGAAGTCGCCGAAGGTGAGCACGCCGGAGCGCACCATGAAGGTGATGAATTCTTCTTTGTAGGTCATGTGAAAAACCTCTCTTCTCAAAATAGTCAAAATATTATACCACTGATGAAGGAACTGGACAAGGGCTTGCGCCGTCCAAAGAAAAGATGGTTTTAGGAAATTTTAATTGTTCTTTTTCCCGCCAATATGATACAATACAGAAACTGACGCAAGCGAGGTGTTCTCTTTTGGAATTGCTGCAATGGCTGACGTCCACCAATCTGGGCGAAATGTTTTTTACCATGCTGGTGTCCATGGTGCCTATCATTGAGCTGCGGGGCGGCGTGCCCTTCGGTACCGCTCTGGGCCTGCCTCCGGGACAGGCGCTGGTGGCCTCGATTATTGGCAATATGATCCCCATCCCCTTTATTATCGTTTATATCCGGCGGATTTTTCTATGGATGCGCCGGAAATCCCCCAAGCTCAATTCCCTGGTGGACAAGCTGGAAAAAAAGGCCCACCTGAAGGGGCAGAAGGTGACCAAATATAAATATATCGGTCTGTGGATATTTGTGGCTATCCCCCTGCCGGGCACCGGCGCCTGGACCGGCGCCCTGGCGGCCGCCTTCCTGGATATGCCTTTGCGGAAGGCGCTGCCCTCCATTTTCCTGGGTGTGGTCACCGCCGGGCTGATCATGACCTTTGCCACCGGCATTGTGGTCTCCACTGTGGGAGGCTGAGTCCCTTTTTCCGCTCCCCGCATAGGATGGGGCGGAGGTGAAGGGTTTGGACGGAATCTTACAGGCGGTGCTGGCGCTGCTGGCTGCCGTTGGCCTTCTGGCCCTGGGGTGGACGCTGTTTGGCTGGCTGCTGGCTCCTTCAGAGGGGGACGGCCCGGTCTATGCCGTGGTCCCGGCGGCGGGGGAGGGGGCCCATCTGGAGCAGGATGTAAAGCGCCTGCTGTGGCTGCGGGGGCAGCAGAAGAAGGGCTTTACCATTGTGATCGCCGACGGAGGACTGGACCCGGCGGGGAGAGCCGTGGCCGCCGCCCTGCTCACCGGTGCCACCGGCGTGGTGGTCTGCCCGGCGGAGCGGCTGGGCGAGTACATTACAGAGAAATAGCATTCGACAAATCCGCCAACAGATGGTATCATATTCTCCGAGTAACACAAGGAGGGGCAGCCATGCAGGAGGCGGAACAAGATTATATGCAGGGCACCGTGTCGGCCGTGATCTACCAGAACGAGGAGAACGGCTACACGGTGCTTCGTCTTGACATCGGGGACGGGGCCCTGGTCACCGTGGTGGGCTGTATGCCGGGGGTGGCCCCCGGCGAGGGCATCTCGGTCCAGGGCAGCTGGACCCGACACACCTCCTACGGGGAGCAGTTCAAGGCGGAGTCGGTGGAGCGGCGGCTGCCCGCCGGAGCCAAGGCCATCTTTGACTATCTGTCCTCGGGGGCGGTGCGGGGCATCGGCGCCGCCACCGCCCGGCGGATGATCGAGGAGTTTGGGGAGGACGCCCTCACCGTGCTGGAGGAGCACCCGGAGCAGCTGACCCGCATCAAGGGAATAACCCGGAAAAAGGCTCTGACCATCGGGGAGCACTTCCGGCTCCAGATGGGAATGCGGCGGCTGCTGTCCTTTCTGGGGGAGCATGGAGTGCCCCTCCAGTTGGCCATGCCACTGTACCGCCGGTACGGGGACCGGGCCCTGGAGGTTATCCGTGGCAATCCCTATCTGATGGTGGACGAGGAGCTGGGAGTGGACTTTTCCACCGCCGACGAGCTGGCCCTGTCCATGGGTATGGAGGGGGACGACCCCCAGCGCATTGAGGCGGCCCTGCTGTTTGAGCTGACCTACAATCTGGACAACGGCCACGCCTTTCTGCCCCGGCGCAAACTGCTTTCCGCCACCGCCCAGCTCATTGGGGTGGAGGGGGAGAGCCTGGAGGATGCGCTGGAGACCCTGCTGGAGCGGGGTGAGATCGTTCAGGAGCCGGTGGCGGGGGAGGAGGCTGTCTACCTCCAGGCCCTGTGTGAGGCCGAGCAATATGTGGCCTGGCGGCTCACCGAGATGTCCCGGGGTGAGCTGGTGGCCCCCCAGGGGCTGGACGAGCTCATTAACCGTATTCAGGAGGACCAGGGCATCGTGTACGCCCCCCAGCAGCGGGAGGCGGTGGCTTTGGCGGCCACCAGCCAGGTGATGCTTCTCACCGGCGGCCCCGGCACCGGTAAGACCACCTCCCTGCGGGGGGTGCTGGCCCTCTTTGACCAGCTGGGCTTGGAGACCGCCCTGGCTGCCCCCACCGGCCGGGCTGCCAAGCGGCTGGGAGAGCTGTGTGGGGCGGAGGGATACACCATCCACCGGCTGCTGGAGACCCAGTACGACCCCCGCTCTGGCAAGCTGATCTTCGCCCACGACGAGAGCGACCCCCTGAAGGCGGACGCCGTCATCGTGGACGAGACTTCCATGGTGGACATTGTGCTCATGCAGGGGCTGTTGGCAGCTCTGCGGGACGACTGCCGCCTGATTCTGGTGGGGGACCCGGACCAGCTGCCCAGCGTGGGCCCCGGCAACCTGTTTTCCGACCTGATCCGCAGCGGGGCCATCCCCATGGTGCGGCTCACCGAGATTTTCCGGCAGGCTGCCGAGAGCGCCATCGTCCGCAATGCCCACGGGGTAAACAGAGGAGAATTGCCCGACCTGAAGGACACGAAGCACGACTTCTTCTTCCTGCGGCGGAAGGACCCGGCCCGGGCGGCTGAGACTATCGTGGAGCTGATCCAGACCCGGCTGCCCAACAATATGGGCATACCCGCCGATCAGATCCAGGTATTGTCTCCCACCCGCAAGCGGGTCACCGGCACCGCCTCCCTTAACAGGGCCATCCAGGAGGCGGTGAATCCCCCGGCCTCCGACAAGCCGGAGAAGCGGTTCGGAGAATATGTGTTCCGCCAGGGCGACCGGGTCATGCAGGTACGCAATAACTACGATGTGCTCTGGCACGACGGCGCCGACAGCGGCATGGGCATTTTTAATGGAGATATTGGTACCGTTACCCGGGTAGACAACCGGGAGGGCACCCTCACCGTGGACTTCGAGGGCAGGGTAGTGGAGTATACCCAGGATATGTTGGTGGAGCTGGAGCCCGCCTATGCCATTACGGTCCACAAGGCCCAGGGCAGCGAGTACCGTGCGGTGATCCTGGCGGTGAGCGAGGGGGCGCCCATGCTGCTCACCCGTGGGGTGTTGTATACGGCCATCACCCGGGCCCGGGAGCTGCTCATCCTGGTGGGGGATGAGGAGGTAGTGGCCACCATGACCGCCAACGACCGCCAGCAGCGGCGGTATTCCGGCCTGCGGTGGCGGCTGGTGCAGATGAAAGAATAAGTGAAAAGGTCCTCTTCCCGATGGGGAAGAGGACCTTTTTGCTTATTCTCTTACTTCGTGCCGAAGATACGGTCGCCGGCATCGCCCAGGCCGGGAACGATGTAGCCGTGCTCGTTCAGCTTCTCGTCCAGGGCGGCGCAGTAGATATCCACGTCGGGATGATCGTGATGGACCCGCTCGATGCCCTCGGGGGCGGCGATGATGTTCATCAGCTTGATGTGCTTGACCTCATAGTTCTTGATGAACTGGATGGCGGCGGAGGCGGAGCCGCCGGTGGCCAGCATGGGATCCAGGATGATGACCTCACGCTCGGCGATGTCATTGGGCATCTTGCAGTAGTATTCCACCGGCTCCAGGGTGTCGGGATCACGGTACAGGCCGATGTGGCCCACCTTGGCGGAGGGGATCAGGGTCAGGATACCGTCCACCATGCCCAGACCGGCCCGCAGAACGGGAACGATGGCCAGCTTCTTGCCGGCGATGGTTTTGAACTTGGCGGTGGTGATGGGGGTCTTGATCTCCACCTCCTCCATGGGCAGATCCCGGGTGGCCTCGTAGCACATGAGGGTGGCGATCTCGGAGACGACCTGACGGAAGTCCTTGACGCCGGTGTTCTCATCCCGGAGGATAGACAGCTTGTGCTGCAGAAGAGGGTGATCGAGAATGTGTACTTTTTCCATATCCATGGCGCTATTCCCCTTTGTTTTGTTCTTTTGCCAGCCGCTCCCGCTCAGCCTGGGAGAGCCGGTGATAGTTGGGCGCCAGACCCGCCGCGTCGGTGAGCAGGCCCTGCCGGGCAAGCTCCAGACCGCACCGGGCCACGCCCCACGCGCTCTGGAACTGCAGATGGGGCGGGGCCAGGCGGACGTCCAGTCCCATCCCTTTGAGGGTAGTATAGCATAAAACCGCGCCGTCTCCAACCAGTAATTGCGTTTTTCCACTGATTTTTAATTCCGCCGCCAGATGCTCCAGAGAAATGGCCCGGTCGGGGAAGAGTCTGGTCAGCTTTCCGTTGGCGCTGGAAAAGCGGGCGTTATAGACCTGATTCCGTCGGGCGTCCATGACAGCGCAGATATCCAGCCCGGTGTGAGCCAGGTTCCAGGCCATGGACTCCAGGGTGGAGCAGGCGGCGCAGGGTTTGTTGCCCGGCCAGGCCAGGCCCTTGGCGGCGGCCACGCCGATGCGCAGGCCGGTAAAGGAGCCGGGCCCCGCCGCCACCGCGATCAGGTCCACATCCTCCAGGGAGACGCCGCAGCCGGAGAGCAGGGAAGTGGTCATGGGCATCAGGGTGACTGAGTGGGTCAGGCCGTTGTTCTGGTAGGCTTGGGCGATGAGCTTCTCATCCTCGCACAGGGCTGCCGAGCAGGCCACGGCGGAGGATTCCAGGGCCAGTATCTTCATGATTGGGGACCTCCCGTAATGGTGATGATGCGCTGGTCATCGTGTTCGCCCCGGCGGATGTCCACCCGGATGGCGTCCTCCTCCAACGCGTCGGCGATGTTTTCGCTCCACTCCACGGCGCACACGCCGCCCCGGGCCAGGTAGTCCTCCCAGCCGATGTCGAAGAGCTCGTCCGCCGAGCCCAGCCGGTACATATCAAAGTGGAACAGGGGCAGCCGCCCCCCCTCGTACTCGTTGACAATGGTAAAGGTGGGGCTGGTGACCCGCTCCTCCACCCCCAGGCCCCGGGCCAGGCCTCGGGTGAAGGCGGTTTTGCCCGCCCCCAGATCGCCGGTAAAGGCAATGACGCTCCCCGGCGTCAGCCGGGCGGCCAGATCGGCCCCCGCTGCCTCGGTCTCAGCAGGGGAGTTGGTTACAATTTCCATATAGCACCTCTTCGCAAATGTGAAGATTCTGACAAGATTATAACACACCTGTTTACCAAACGCAAAAAAGATGGTAAACTAATTTGACGTACGTCCGAACCTGCGGACAAATATAAAGGAGGCGAGCCGGTGTCCTGGCTGAGAGATTCCATTCATTCCTTCTGGCAGCAGGGTGACCGGCTGCTGCTGACCCTGTGCCTGCTGGCCAGCGGGTACGGCCTGGTGCTCATCTACAGCGCCACCCGCTACCTGGGTGAGGCGGAGGCCCTGCGCTGCATGATTGTGCAGGCTGTGGCGATTATCATGGGCGTTGTGATCTATATGCTCATGTCCTCAGTGGATATTGAGCTGTTCGTGGATAAGTCCTGGAAGTGGCTGCTGCTGTTTAACATCGTCATCAACGGCCTGGTCCGTACCCCCCTGGGCGTGGAGGTCAACGGCAACCGCAGCTGGCTTCACATTCCCGGCTTTCCCGTCAACCTTCAGCCCGCTGAGATTGCCAAGCTGACTTTTGTGCTGCTGCTGGCCTGGCAGATGAGCCGGCTGCGGGACAAGGGCATCAGCAAGCCCTCCTCGGTGTTCCAGATCGCGGGGCATACCCTGTTCATGTTCGGGGTGGTGGCGGTGACCTCCGGCGACTTCGGCATGGGCCTGACCTACCTGATTATTTTTGTCATTATGGCCTGGTGCGCCGGAGTCAAGAAGCGCTGGTTCCTGCTGGCCGTGGTGGTATGCGTGGTTGGCGTGGTGTTGATCTGGCCCCACGTCAAGGATATGTATTATATGAAGCGGTTCACCGTGGTCATCGACCACATTTTGGGCAACCCCGATACCATCTGGGAGCAGACCCAGGGCAAGGGGTGGCAGCAGAGCCGCAGCATCCTGGCCATCGGCAGCGGGGGCCTCACCGGCATGGGTTACCTCCAGGGCATCCAGACTCAGAGTCAGTACAAGCAGTCTCTGCCCGCCCGGGAGACCGACGAGATTTTCGCCGTCTGCGGCGAGGAGTTCGGCATGATCGGCTGCCTGCTGCTGCTGGTGTTGCTGGCGGCCATCATCCTGCGGTGTGTCTGGGTGGCTCGGCGGGCCTGCTCCCCCCAGAGCGCCTTTATTGCCATGGGTTACGCCGGTATGCTGCTGGCCCAGGTGGGCGTCAATGTGGGGATGTGTCTCTATGTATTCCCGGTGGTAGGTCTTACCCTGCCCTTTATCAGCTATGGCGGCTCCTCCATCGTCACCATGTATGCCGCCATGGGCGTGGTTTCCAGCATTAAAATGCGCTCTCTGCCCAGCTGGCTGCGGGACCGCAGCAGGCTGTAGATGGATAGAGCCCGCCCAACGGGGCAGGCTATGGAGGTAAACAAGAAAGGACGGTTCGCAGCACATGAAGGTCACAAGGATCGAATTGCAGCCCGGCGTCTGGCTGACGGCGGTACAGACCAAAAAATTCAAATCCAGCGTATTGGGGGCCCAGTTCCTCACCCCTCTGACGGCGGAAACAGCCTCCCTCAACGCCCTCATCCCTATGGTGCTCCGCCGGGGCACGGCTGAGCATCCCGATATGGAGTCCCTGTCCGCCGCCCTGGACGAGCTGTACGGCGGCTCCCTGGAGCCTATGGTGCGCAAGAAGGGGGAGACCCAGTGCGTGGGCTTTGTGGGCAGCTTCCTGGATGACGCCTATACCCTGAACAAGGAACAGGTGCTGGAACCGGCCGCCGCCCTGCTGGCGGAGCTGGTGGGCAAGCCCTACACTCAGGACGGGGCCTTCTGCCCCGACTATACCGGGCAGGAGAAGGCCAACCTGGCCGATCGCATCAAGGCCCAGGTCAACGACAAGCGGCAGTACGCCCAGATCCGGGTGGTGGCCGAGATGTGCGCCGGGGAACCCTTCGGCGTGGACAAGCTGGGCAGCCTGGAGGCGGTGGAGGCCATCACCCCCAAAAGCCTGTGGGAGGGCTACCAGGCTCTGCTGAAGGGGGCCCGGGTGGAGCTCTACTACTGCGGCTCGGCGGATGCCCAGCGGGTACAGGCGGCCTTCGGGCCCCTGCTGGCGGTGCTGCCGGAGGGGGAGCGGGCCGACCTGGTCCGTCCCGCCAAGGGAAAAGCGCCCAAACAGGCCAAACGAGTGGAGGAATCTCTGGACGTAACCCAGGGCAAGCTGGCCATGGGCTTCCGTACCAACTGCGACGCCTGGGATGAGCACTATCCGGCTCTTACCCTGGTCAACGCCATTTATGGCGGTACCACCACCTCCAAGCTGTTTATGAACGTGCGGGAGAAGCTGAGCCTGTGCTACTATGCCAGCTCCGGTCTGATGAAGTACAAGGACGTGATGCTGGTCTCCTCCGGTGTGGAGTTTGACAAGGTGGGCCAGGCGGAGGCCGAGATCCTCTCCCAGCTCTACAAGTGCCAGACCGGGGACTTCTCCGACGACGAGCTGGAGTGGGCCCGCCGGTCGGTGGTGAGCACCCTGCGTACCACCCTGGACACCCAGGCCCGGCTGGAGGACTATTGGCTGGGCCAGTCCGCCGCCGGTCTCACCGACGGCCCTGACGACATGGCCGCCCGGGTGGAGGCTGTCACACGGGCCCAGGTGGTGGAGGCCGCCCAGGACCTGACCCTGGACACCGTATATTTCCTGAAAGGCAGGGAGTGATTCTATGGTAAGCAAGCAGTACCCCCGGCTGGGGGAGACCGTATTTCATGAGATCCTGGAGAACGGGCTCCACATCTATGTGGACCGCCGCCGGGATTTCCAGAAGAGCTACGCCTTCTTTGCCACCAACTACGGCGGCATGGATATGCGCTTTTTCCAGGACGGACGGTGGAAGGACACCCCGGCGGGGGTGGCCCACTTCCTGGAGCACAAGATGTTTGACACCGAGGACGGCAACGCCCTCCAGGATCTGGCGGCCAACGGAGCCTCTCCCAACGCCTTCACCAGCTCCGCCATCACCGGCTACTACTTTGAGAGCACCGAGAAGTTTTTCGACAACCTGAAGATCCTGCTCTCCTTTGTGTCCGTGCCTTACTTCACCCAGGAGAGCGTGGACAAGGAGCAGGGCATTATCGGCCAGGAGATCCGTATGGTGGAGGACGACCCGGAGAACCAGGTGTTCTATGCCCTGATGGAATGCCTGTACGACCACCATCCCATCCGGGTGCCCATTGCCGGCACCCAGGAGTCCATCTCCCACATCACCGCCGGCACCCTCTATTCCTGCCACAAGGCCTTCTACAATCCCGCCAACATGGTGCTCACCGTGGCGGGCGACGTGGACCCGGAGCAGGTGTGCGCCATCGCCAAGGAGATCCTGCCCCAGGATTCTCTGGGTCAGATGGAGCGGGACTACGGCGGGGAGGAGGCACCCAACGCCGCGGCCTCCGAGAAGGAACTGACCATGGAGGTGTCCACCCCCATCTTCATGCTGGGCTTCAAGTGCGACCCCGCCCAGAAGGGAGAGGAGTGGCTGCGCCGGGAGCTGGCGGGCGAGCTGGCCTGCGAGGCTCTGCTGGGCAACTCCACCCCCCTGTACGCCAGGCTGTACAGCCAGGGACTCATCAACAAGAATTTCAGCTACGGCTTTGAGCTCTACCCCGGCTGCGCCATGATGGTGGCCGGCGGCGAGAGCCGCGATCCCCAAAAGGTGCGGGACGAAGTGCTGGCCGAAGGGGAGCGCCTGGCCCGGGAGGGCATCGACCCCGGCCTGTTCCAGCGGTTGAAGAAGGGGGTCTACGGCGCCAAGGTCCGGGGCCTCAACTCCTTTGAATACACCTGTATCTCCATGGCCCAGTCTCACTTCACCGGAGTGGACTACTTCAAGTTCCCGGAGATTTTCGACTCCATCGATCAGGCCTGCGTGGAGGACTGCATCCGCAGCTGGGTGACCGCCCAGCGGTGTGGCTTAGCCGTGGTGCGCCCGGGGGAGGGTGAGGCGTAATGGGTACCGTATCCTTTCCCGGCCTGGGGCTGGAGCTGACCATGAACCCCATTGCCTTCCGGGTCTTTGGATGGCCCGTCCACTGGTATGGCATTATCATCGCCGCCGGCTTCCTGCTGGCGGTGGTGTATTGCTCCCGGAAGGCCCCCCAGTTCGGCATCCGTCAGGACGACATCATCGATATGCTCTTTTTCGCCGTGCCCCTGTCCATCATCGGGGCCCGGCTGTACTACATCATCTTCTACCTGGACCTGTACCGCAGGCCGGACGGCTCCCTGGACTTCGGGGCCATGGTAAGCATCTGGGACGGCGGCCTGGCTATCTACGGCGGCGTCATTGCCGCGGTCATTACCCTGTTCGTGTTCTGCAAGGTGCGGAAGATCAAATTCCTGGCCTTTGCCGATCTGGGCGCCTACGGAATGCTCATCGGCCAGCTGGTAGGCCGCTGGGGCAACTTCGTCAATATTGAGGCCTACGGCGGCCCCACCGATCTGCCCTGGCGCATGGGTATCTATGAGTATGTCAACGGTGCCCGGCAGTATGTGGAGGTCCATCCCACCTTCCTTTACGAGTCCCTGTGGAATCTGCTGGGGCTGGTACTGCTCATTATCGTCGCCAAGAAGTGGCGGAAGTTTGACGGCCAGAATTTCCTGTGCTATTTCGCCTGGTACGGCGTGGGTCGGGGCTTCATTGAGGGCCTGCGTACTGACAGCCTGTACTTCTTCAATACCCCCATCCGGGTGAGTCAGGTGTTCGGCTTTGCCACCGCTGCCGTTGCCATCGTGGCGCTGGTCTACCTGCTGGCCTTCCGCAAGCACGATCCGGCCAAGCTGTGGGTCAACCAGATGAAGGCCCATCCCCGGCTGGTGGCCCTGGTCTACCCCGAGGGACAGGGGGGCAAGTGGCTGGCCAAACAGAAAAAGCGCCTGGAGCAGGATTTTGCCAAGGTGGAGGAGTACGCCCTCCCCGCCAGTGCGCCCGCCGAGGACAAGGCGGAGATGATTGCCGCGCTGAAAGCCCGGACCGACCTGAAAGAGGTGCTGGTCATGGAGGAAAAGAAAAAATAGACCGATTTTGATTTTGCGCCTGCCGCGTTTGCGGCAGGCGCTTTTTTGTATAAAGAAAACCACTCGCTAGGCGAGTGGTTCAAAAAAGCCTATGGCGATGAAAAAGCTAAAGAAACTCCCTTTGCTATAATTTGAAGTGCGGTCTGCCAACTGCACTAGAAATAGCAAAGG
>DWXO01000051.1 GCA_019119165.1 Candidatus Flavonifractor intestinigallinarum
AGGGCCGTCAGTTCAAGGTCTACCGCGGCATGGGCTCTCTGGGCGCCATGGCCTGCGGCTCCAAGGACCGCTACTTCCAGCAGAACAACAAGAAGCTGGTGCCCGAGGGCGTGGAGGGCCGTGTGCCCTACAAGGGACTGACCGGGGACACCATCTATCAGCTCACCGGCGGCCTGCGGGCCGGCATGGGCTACACCGGCTGCCACAACATCGAGGAGCTGCACACCAAGGCCCAGTTTATGCAGATCACCGCCGCCGGTCTTAAGGAGTCCCACCCCCACGATATCTATATCACCAAGGAAGCCCCCAACTACACCGTCAATCCTCAGTAAGCCGTGGAGCGGATCACCGAAAAGGATTCCTCCGGCCGCTGGACCATTCCGCCTGAGCTGGAGGAGGCTGCCGCCGCCCGTCTGGCCGCCTTTGAGGACGCCTATGAGCGCCTGACGGCCCGCCAGGGTGAGATCGCCGCCAAAATGGAGGCGTTGAAGGCCCAGGGGAAGCAAAAGACGGCTCAGTTCCGGGAGCTGTTTGGGGAAAAGCTCATGAATCAGAATACCCTGGCGCTGTGGGAGACCTACGGCGTCCGGTAACGTACCCAAAAGGGGACTGTCGCACAGCGGCAGTCCCCTTTTGCGTCCGGCGCATTGTGCCGGGGCGGTAAATATGCTATAATCTCACCACTGACCAGAAAGGAGGGGTACCATGCTCAAGCTGCTGCTGGGCCGGTCGGGCACCGGCAAGACCCACGCCATGCTGGCCGCCATGGGGGCGGCCAACCGGCCCCAAATCCTCATTGTGCCTGAGCAGCACTCCCACGACATGGAGCGGCAGCTGTGCGCCGTGGGCGGCAACGCCATTTCCCTCCATGCCGAGGTGCTCTCCTTCACCCGTCTGGCCAACCGGGTGTTCTCCGCCCACGGCGGCCTGGCCGCCCCCACCCTGGACCAGGGCGGCAGGCTGCTGCTGCTGTGTACCGCCCTCAAGTCGGTGGCCGATCAGCTCAAGGTGTATCAGCGGCCCTCCCGGAAGCCTGCTTTTCTCAGCAGCCTGCTGGCCACGGTGGATGAGCTGAAAAGTTGCTGCATCACCCCAGAACAGCTGTGGGAGGCGGGGAGCGACACCGGCGGCGGGGAGGGGGACAAGCTCACCGATCTCTCCCTCATCTTCGGGGCCTATGAGGCCATGACCGCCCAGCGGTGGGCCGACCCTCGGGACAAGCTGACCCGGCTGGCCCAGACCCTGACTCAGACCGGCTGGGCGGCAGGGAAGGACTTCTATGTGGACGCCTTCACCGACTTCACCCCCCAGGAGCGGCAGGTACTCTCCGCCCTGCTGGACAGGGGAGAATCGGTGACGGTGGCCCTGACCTGCGATAAGCTGGAGGAGGACGAGGGGGGAGCCGGGATCTTTTCCCCCGCCCGGCGCACCGCCCGGCAGCTGCTGCGGCTGGCCAAGGACCGGGGCGTGCCCGCCCAGGTGGAGGTGCTGACGGGGGATCAAACCGGCCGGACGGTCCCTCTGGTCCACCTGGAGCAGCAGCTCTTCGCGCCCCGGCCCGCCCCGCTGGAGAAGGGTGGGGAGGAAATTACCCTCTTTACCGCCAACACCCCCTACTCCGAGGTGGAGTGGACGGCGGCGGAGATCCTGCGTCTGGTGCGGGAGGAGGGCTACCGCTTCCGGGACATCGCCGTGTGTGCCCGCAGCCTGGAGGGGTACGGCCCCACCATGGAAACGGTATTTGCCCGCTACGGGGTTCCGGTGTTTCTCAGCCGCATGAGCGACATTTTGGAAAAGCCCATCCTCACCCTCATCACCGCCGCCCTGGATACCGTGTCCGGGGGCTACCGGTACGACGATCTCTTCCGCTGCCTCAAGACCGGCCTCACCGGTTTAAGCCAGGAGGACGTGGACCTGCTAGAGAACTACGTCTTGACTTGGGGTCTGGAGGGGAGCGCCTGGACCGCCAAAAAGGACTGGACCAACCACCCCAAGGGCTACGGTCGCAAGTTTACCCAGGAGGACACCGCCCTGCTGGCCCGGCTCAACACCCTACGGCGGCAGGTGACCGCCCCCCTGGAGGAGCTGCGGAAGCAGCCGGATAAGACGGGGAAGGGCCAGGCCATGGCCCTCTACCGCTTCCTGGAGACCATGGAGGTGCCGGAGCAGCTGGCCCGGCGGACGGAGGAGCTGCGGCAGCGGGATCAGGCCGCCCTGGCGGAGGAGTACGCCCAGCTGTGGGAGATCCTGTGCGGCGGTCTGGAGCAGTGCGCGCAGATCCTGGGGGACACCCCCATGGAGCTGGAGGAGTTCTCCAAGCTGTTCTCCCTGGTGCTCTCCCAGTACGACGTGGGCGCCATCCCCGTGTCCCTGGACCGGGTGAACGCCGGGGAGATGCCCCGGCTGGCCCACAAGAGCTATCGGGCGGTGTTCCTGCTGGGGGCGGACGACGGGGCCATCCCGGCGGTGTCCCCATCCCCCGGCCTGCTCAGCGACGACGACCGCAGCCTGCTGGCCTCCTACGGCCTGGAGCCCGCCCCTCGGACGGGGGACAAGCTGTACCGGGAAATGACCATTGTCTATGAGACCTGCGCCCTGCCCCGGGAGAGGTTTTATGTCAGCTGGTCTGCCGCCGGAGCCCAGGGGGAGGAGCACCGGCCATCCTTCCTGGTATCCCGCCTGAAAGCCCTGCTGCCCAACCTGCGCCGGGTGGAGGAGGGGAGGCTGGACGGCTCCTTCCGTCTGGCGGCTCCCCGTCCCGCCCTGGAACTGGCGGGGCGCTTTCCCCAGGCGGCGGCCGCCCTCACCACTCTGCCGGAGTATGCTCCCCTGGTGGAGCGGATGGCCTCAGCCGCCCGCCGGGAGCGGGGACGGCTGTCCCGCCCGGCGGTGGACCTGCTCTACGGCAGGCGGGTGCCTATGTCGGCCTCCCGGATGGACAAGTATAAGGCCTGCCACTTCTCCTACTTCATGCAGTACGGCTTGAAGGCGGAACCCCGGCGGGCTGCCGGATTTCAGGCCCCGGAGTACGGCACCTTCATCCACTTCGTGCTGGAGCACGTCCTCAAAGCCTGCCAGGCCCGGGGGGGCGTGAAGGAGGTGCCGCCGGAGGAGCTGCGGGCCATCACCGATCAGGCGGTGGAGCAATATGTGCAGGAGGAACTGGGAGGACTGGAGGGGGAGAACCCCCGATTCCAGTACCTGTTCCGCCGCCTGCGCAAGTCGGTGTACGCCGTGGTGGACAACGTGGCCCAGGAGCTGCGCGCCTCCCAGTTCCAGCCTATCTCCTTTGAACTGGGCTTCGGCAGCGGCAAGGACCTGCCCCCGGTGGAGCTGAACGTGGACGGGATCACCGTCAGCATCTCCGGCTTTGTGGACCGGGTGGACGGCTGGGTCCACGATGGGCGGCTCTACCTGCGAATCGTAGACTACAAGACGGGACGCAAGTCATTTGACTTGACAGATATTTGGCATGGAATGGGCCTTCAGATGCTGCTCTATCTGTTCACGCTGGAACGTGAGGGAAAAGGCCTTTACAATCAAGATGTGACAGGGGCTGGCGTCCTTTACCTGCCTGCCCGGGACGCGGTAGTGGCAGGCAGCCGGGCCATGAGCGATGAAGCCCGGCAAAAGAAGGTGGACGCGGAGCTGCGCCGGAAGGGCGTGGTGCTGGACGACCCCGCCGTGGTGGCCGCCATGGAGGACCCGGAGGAGGGGCCCATCCGCTTCCTGCCCATCCGGGTGAACAAGAGTGGACAGATCACCGGCGAGGCCCTGGTGTCCGCCCAGCGGCTGAGCAAGCTGGCCCGGCATACCGACCATATTTTGCGGGAGATCGGCCAGGAGCTGGCGGCGGGCAATATCAACGCCGACCCCTTCTGGCGTGGCCCGGAGCATAACGCCTGCCAGTGGTGCGACTACGCTGCCGCCTGCCACTTTGAGGAGGGCAGGGGAAACGACAAAAAGCGGTGGCTGCCCACCGTCAAGGGCGAGGACTTCTGGGCGGCTGTGGATCAAGAGCACGACTGAGGTCCACCCCCAGCCGCAGGCCGGAGAGGAAGGCGTGGTCGCGCTCCAAAGCCATGAGCCGCCCCACCTCCGTCCAGAAATCGTCCAGAAAATCCGGGGAGAATCCCCGGCCCATCCGGTGGAGATAGGACGCCACCACCTCCTGCTGCTTGTGGTACTCCGGGGGCATTTCCCGGGGAACCAGCTGTTGCAGATCCAATAGGTCCAACATAAAAAATACCTCCAATAGGAACATATTGTGACTATAATTATACAGGAACAATTAGTTCCTGTCAACAGATTGGAGCATGATTATGACATTTGGGCAAAGATTAAGTGAGTTGAGGAAAGAGCGGGGCTATACCCAAAAAGCCTTTGCACAGGAGTTGGATGTGACGGAACGGTGTATCCGGGCCTATGAAAATGAAACACGGCACCCTGACTACAACGGTTTGCTGGCCCTGGCCGACTACTTCGACGTATCCCTGGACTATCTGGTGGGCCGCTCCGACCACAGGGCGGTCGTCCGGTAACGACGGGCGACCCTTGTGGTCGCCCGCTGCTGCCCATGCAATGGGACCACCGATCAAAAGAAAGGAATTATAACTGTATGGCGTTTTTTGGAAGCTTTTTGAGCAACACCAGCAACTTCCTCTACACCTATATTCTCATCGCCCTGCTCATCTTCGCGGGGCTCTACTTCACCATCCGCACCAGAGGCGTGCAGTTCCGTCTGTTCCCGGAGGCCATCCGGGTGCTGGGGGAGAAGAAGAAGGACGGCAAGGACATCTCCTCCTTCCAGGCTCTGATGATCTCCACCGCCTCCCGGGTGGGCACCGGCAACATCGCCGGTGTGGCCAACGCCATCATTGCCGCCACCCTCATCGGCGGCTACGGCGCGGTGTTCTGGATGTGGCTGCTGGCCCTCATCGGCGCTGCTTCCGCCTTCATTGAGAGCACCCTGGCCCAGTGCTACAAGGAGAAGCACGGGGAGAACTGGGTGGGCGGCCCGGCCTACTATATCCAGAAGGCCCTGGGCAGCCGCTTCTTCGGCGTGGTGTTTGCTGTGCTGCTCATCGCCTGCTTTGCTTACGGCTTCAACGCCCTCCAGGCCTATAACGCCGGTTCTGCCCTCCAGTATTATCTGCCCGACTACGCCAACAGCATCTGGCCTATGGTGGTGGGCGCGGTTCTGGCAATCCTCACCGGTGTGTGCATTTTCGGCGGCGTGCGGCGCATCAGCGCCATCACCTCCGGCATCGTGCCGGTGATGGCCGCCATCTATATTGCCCTGGGCCTCTTTATCACCATTAAGAACATCGGCCAGGTGCCCCACATGATCTCCCTCATCTTCTCCCAGGCCTTCGATCCCAAGGCCATGTTCGCCGGTATCGGGGCCTCCTGCATCATGCAGGGCATCAAGCGGGGCCTCTACTCCAACGAGGCCGGTATGGGCTCCGCCCCCAATGCCGCCGCTGCCGCCGACGTATCCCATCCGGTGAAGCAGGGGCTGGTGCAGATGCTCTCCGTGTTCATCGACACCATCCTGATCTGCTCCACCACCGCCTTCATGCTGCTGCTGTCCGGGGTGCCCATCGATGCCTACAGCGACGGCATGAACTTTGTCCAGGCGGCGGTCCACGCCCAGGTGGGCTCCTTCGGCCCCATTTTTATTACCATTTCCATCTTCCTCTTTGCCTTCAGCTCCCTGGTGGGCAACTACTACTACACCGAGTCCAATTTCCGGTTCATCAAGGATTCCAAGGTGGGTCTGCTGGTGTTCCGGCTCACCTGCGTGGCGGCCATCTTCATCGGCGCTCAGATGAGTTTTTCCACGGTGTGGGACCTTGCCGACGTGCTTATGGGCCTGATGGCTCTGGTCAACCTGGTGGCCATCCTGCTGCTGGGGGGTAAAGCATTGAAGGTGTTGAAAGATTATGTAAATCAGAAGAAGGCGGGTAAGAACCCGGTGTACCGCTATGAGGAGGTGGGCATCGGCGACCCTGAGATCTGGAACGAGGCCCACGCCCGCAAGTGGGAGCAGGAATGATTTCATAGACCAAGAGAAAGGAGCGGACCAGATGGCCTTTTCCCTGACAGAAGAACAACAGGCGGCGGTAGACAACCGGGGGGGCGGCCTTCTGGTTTCCGCCGCAGCGGGCTCCGGCAAGACCCGGGTGCTGGTGGAGCGTCTGCTGGCCCGGGTGGAGGAGGGGGCCGACGTGGACCGCTTCCTGGTCATCACCTATACCAAGGCCGCCGCCGCCGAGCTGCGGGGCCGTATTGTGGAGGAGATCTCCGACCGGCTGGCTCTGCGGCCCACCGACGGCCACCTCCGCCGTCAGGCCACCCTGGTGTACAAGGCGGGCATCTCCACCATCCACGCCTTCTGTGCCCAACTGCTGCGGGAGTGCGGCCACCTGCTGGATCTGGACCCGGATTTCCGGCTGTGCGACGAGGGGGAGGCGGGCATTCTGATGCTCCGCGCCCTCAACGACGTGCTGGACAAGCGGTATGAGGCCATGGACAGCGACTTCGCCCAGCTGGTGGACACCATGTCCGCCGGGCGGGACGACGCCCGGCTGGTCCAGATCGTGCTGGACATCCGGGGGAGAGTCCAGGCCCACCCCAACCCCGCCGCCTGGCTGGCCCAGCAGGAGCGGGCCTTTGCCCTGGAGGGGGTGACCGACCCCGTCCAGACCCCCTGGGGGGAGCTGCTGCTGACCGACGCCGCCGGTCAGGCATCCTACTGGCGGCGGCGGATGGAGGAGGCCCGGGACCTGTGCGAGCGGGACGCCAATCTGCTGGCCAACTACGGGGACAGCGTGGCCCAGACCGCCCAGGCCTTACAGCAATTTGAGGAGGCGGCGGCCCAGGGGTGGGACGCGGCCCGAAACCTGCTGCCCATTCCCTTCCCCACGGTGGGGCGGAAAAAGATGGTGGACGATCCTGCCGCGGTGGAGCGGGTGAAGGCCATCCGCACTGCCTGCAAGAAGCGGCTGGAGAAGCTGGAGGACTGGTTTGCCGACAGCGGGGAGGACCTGCTGGCCGACCTGCGGACGGTGTACCCCGCCATGCGCGGGCTGTTTGCTCTGGTGCGGGACTTTGAGGAGGCCTATGCCGCCGAGAAGGCCCGGCGTGGGCTGGTAGACTTCTCCGACTTGGAGCATATGGCGGTGCGCCTGCTGGTGGGGGAGGACGGCCAGCCCAGCGAGCTGGCCCGTCAGTGGAGTACCCGGTATGACGAGATCATGGTGGACGAGTACCAGGACACCAACGAGGTACAGAACGCCATTTTCTCCGCCCTGTCCAGGGATGGGACCAATCTGTTCATGGTGGGCGACGTGAAGCAGTCCATCTATCGCTTCCGGTTGGCCGACCCCACCATCTTCCTGGGTAAGTACCGCTCCTTCAAGCCTTATAGCGAGGCTAGAGAAGGCGAGGAGCGGCGGGTCATCCTGTCCCGCAACTTCCGCTCCCGGCCCGAGGTGCTGGAGGGGTGTAACGACCTGTTCCGGGCCGTTATGTCGGTACCCTTCGGGGAGATGGAATACGCCGACGATCAGGCCCTCTATCCAGGGGCCTCCTATGAGCCGGACCCGGCCTACTGCGTGGAGCTGGACGCTCTGGACGGGGACATCGACGGGGAAGAGGGGGCGGAAAAGGTGAGCCGGGACCTGCTGGAGGCCCGGTTTGCCGCCCGCCGCATCAGAGAGCTGCTGGATGAGGGCTTCCCTGTCTCCGACGGGGAGGGGGGGACCCGACCGGTGCGCCCCTCCGATATGGTGATCCTGCTCCGTTCTCCCAACACGGTGCTCCGCCACTATGCCCGGGCCCTGGCCGAGCGGGACATTCTGTGGGAGGCCGAGGGGGGCGGGGACTTCTTCGGCTCCACCGAGATCTCGGTGGCCCTGTCCCTGCTCCAGATCGTGGACAATCCCCGGCAGGATGTGCCCCTCATCTCGGTGCTGCGCTCTCCGGTGTACGGCTTCTCTGCTGACCGGCTGGCTGAAATTCGCGCGGCCAGCCCGGACACCGACTTCTATGCCGCCCTGGAAGCGGACGATGGAGAGGACAGCCGGGCCTTTCTGGCCGAGCTGGACGACCTGCGCTTCGGGTCAGGGGATATGAGCAGCCACCAGCTGCTGTGGCACATCTATGACCGCACCAACCTGCTGGGTATCTTCGGCGCCATGGAGGAGGGGGAGGCCCGGCAGGGCAACCTGCTGGCCCTGGCCGAGCTGGCCCGGCAGTTTGAGGGGTCAGGCCACAAGGGCCTGTTCCGGTTCCTCACCTACCTGACCCGGCTGCGGGAAAATGGGAACACTCTGACGCCCCCCACTCCCGGCCGCACCGGCGGCGGGGTGCGGATTATGAGCATCCATAAATCCAAGGGCCTGGAGTTCCCGGTGGTGCTGCTGTGCGGGCTGGCCCGGCGCCTCAACCGGGAGGATATGAGCCGTCCCATCCTGTTCCACCCCAAGCTGGGTGTGGGCCCCAAGGGGCTGGACGTGGAGCGGGGCATCGAGTACCCCACCCTGGCCCGGATGGCGGTGGCCCGCCAGCTGGAGCGGGAAATGATGGCGGAGGAGCTGCGGCTCTTATATGTGGCCATGACCCGCGCCAAGGAGAAGCTGATTTTGTCGGTGGCCCTCACCGGCGGGGGAAAGGATATGGAGAAGCTGGCGGGGGACAGCGGCTATCCGGTGGACCCACAGGTGCTGCTGGCCTGCCAGAGCGTGGGCCAGTGGGTGCTGCTCCATGCCCTGTGCCGCCCCGAGGCGGGGGCCCTCCGCCGGGCGGCGGGGCAGGAGGTGGCAATCCCGGAGGCCCCTCTGGGTCCCCAGTGGGACATCCGGTTCGTGGACGGCACGGCTTTGACCCAGGCTCCTCCCCGCCGCTGGATGGCCCCGGAGCGGGAGATTGAAGAAAACGAGGACTGGACGGACCTGACCGGCCTGCTGCGCTGGACCTATCCCCATGGGGCGGAGGTGGCCATTCCCTCCAAGCTCACCGCCACCCAGCTGAAGGGACGGGCCCTGGACGAGGAGGCGGCGGAGGAGGCCCCCCGGCCCTCCCGGCCCCTCAGCTTTGGGCGTCCCCGCTTTGCCGCCGAGGAGCTGGGCCTTACCGCCGCCCAGCGGGGTACCGCCCTCCATCAGGTACTGCAATACATCGACTTTGAGCGGTCCGAGACGGTGGAAGGGGTGCGGGCGGAGATATCCCGCCTGGTGGAACAGCAGTACATCACCCCCCAACAGGGGGAGGCGGTAGACCCTGCCCCCATCGCCGCCTTCTTCCAGTCGGACCTGGGTCAGGACCTGCTCTCCTCCGTCTCCCTGCGGCGGGAGTTCAAGTTCTCCATCCTGGAGCCGGCTCACCGCTATTACCCCCAGGCGGGGGAGGGAGAGCAGGTGCTCTTCCAGGGCGTGGTGGACTGCTATTATGAGACATTGGAGGGCATCACGGTGGTGGACTTCAAGACCGACCGGGTGACCAAGGCCACGCTGGCCCACCGGGCGGAGCACTACCGCCCCCAGCTGGAGGCCTATAGCCGGGCCCTGGAGGAGATCACCGGCAAGCGGGTGATCCGCCGGGTGCTGTGGTTCTTCGCCCTGGGCCGGAGCGTGGATCTGTAGCAATTTGAAAATTTCTGAAAAAAACGGTTGCAATCCACCGGCCGTTGTGCTATCATATTCTAGCGTTTATAAGGCGTGGAGGTTTGCTGCGCCGCTTCATCCGGAACGAGAAAGAGGTGAACACAACAATGAAGGAAGGCATCCATCCCAACTACGAGCAGACCACCATCAAGTGTGCCTGTGGTAATGTGATCGAGACCGGCTCTACCAAGAAGGACATCCGCGTGGAAGTTTGCTCCAAGTGTCACCCCTTCTTTACTGGCAAGCAGAAGATGGTGGATACTGGCGGACGTGTCAGCCGCTTCAACAAGAAGTTCGGCCTGGACAAGAAGTAAGTCCGTATGTAAGGGCTCGTACCGGTTTCGGTACGGGCCCTTTTTCCATTGGTGCCGCACCTGCCGACACCGGACATCCGCGGGGCCGGCCCTTTTCCGCCAGCGGCAGGAACAGCACCTTTCTTTTTTGAAGAGAGATACATATAATACAGAGTAAAGACAACAGGAGGTGCCTGCCATGTTTGAAAAGATCGACCCCAAGGCTTTGGACCAGAACGTCTTTTCCCTCATTGGGGATCAGTGGATGCTCATTACCGCCGGGACAGAGGACAAGTGCAACACCATGACCGCCAGCTGGGGCGGCCTGGGGGTGCTGTGGGGCAAGCCGGTGGCCACGGTCTACATCCGGCCCCAGCGGTACACCCTGGAGTTTGTGGAGCGGGAGGACACCTTTACCCTGTGCTTCTTTGGGGAGGCGTACCGGAAGGCTCTGGCTCTGTGCGGCTCCAAGAGCGGCCGGGATGTGGATAAGGTGAAGGAGTGCGGCTTCACGGTGGCCACGGCGGAGGGCGCCCCCTATTTTGAGGAGGCCGATCTGGTGCTGGTGTGTAAAAAGGCCTACTGGCAGGACATGGACCCATCCCACTTCCTGGACGGAGAGATCGACGGCAAGTGGTATCCTCAGAAGGACTATCACCGCATTTTTATCGGCGAGATCCTGGAGGTCTTGCGGAAGGTATAATACAGGGGCGCGCCCTGCGCCCATCGGAGGACACATGACAGAAAACCAAGAGAAAAAAGCCATCAACCGGGCGGTGCTGGTGGGCCTCAACGCCCACTGCCTGTCCCGGGAGGAAAATGCCGACGACTCCTCCATGGAGGAGCTGGCCGATCTGCTGGAGACGGCGGGCGGCGTGTGCGTGGGCACTGTATTTCAGAATAAGGATACTCCAGATCCCCGTACCTTCATCGGCGAGGGCAAGGTAGCAGAGGTGAAGGAGCTGGTGGACGCCATGGGGGCCGACATGGTTATCGTGGACAACCCCCTGTCTCCCTCCCAGCAGCGGGCCCTGTCGGAGGATTTGAAGGTCCAGGTGCTGGACCGGGCGGCCCTGATCCTGGATATCTTTGCCCAGCGGGCCCGTACCAAGGAGGGCCGACTCCAGGTGGAGCTGGCCCAGTATCAGTACCTGCTGCCCCGTCTGCTGGGTATGTGGACCCACCTGGAGCGCCAGGAGGGCGCCATCGGTACCCGCGGCCCCGGCGAGACCCAGCTGGAGACCGACCGGCGGCATATCCGCAGAAAGATCCAGAAGCTGCGGGAGGAGCTGGACCAGGTGCGGCGGGTGCGCTCCACCCAGCGCTCCCGCCGGGAGAAGAACGAGGTGCCGGTGGTGGCCATTGTGGGCTATACCAACGCGGGCAAGTCCACGCTGCTTAACAAGCTGACCGGCTCGGATATCCCCGCCAACAACCGGCTTTTCGATACCCTGGACACCACCACCCGCACCCTGGAGATCTCCGATACCTGCACGGTGCTCCTCAGCGACACGGTGGGATTCATCCGCAAGCTGCCCCACCATCTGGTGGAGGCCTTCAAGGCCACCCTGGAGGAGCTGTCCTATGCCGACCTGCTGCTCCACGTCATCGACACCTCCAACCCGGAGTGGCGGGAGCAGGCCGAGGTGGTGGAGAAGCTGATCTGCGAGCTGGGGGCGGAGCAGACCCCCCGCATCGACGTGTTCAACAAGATCGACCGCTGCCCCAGCGAGATTCTGCCCCACGGCGAGGACATCGTGTCCATCTCCGCCAAGACCGGCCAGGGGCTGGACGAGCTGCTTGGCAAGATCGGCGACCGGCTGGACACCGGCGCCCACCGGGTGGTGCTCCACATTCCCTACGATAAGGGGGGCATTGTGGATCTGCTCCACCGGGAGGCCAAGGTGGAGCGGGTGGACTACGGCGAGGCCATCGAGGTGGAGGCCGTGTGTACCCCCATCCAGCTGGGCCGCCTGAAGGACTATATTGTGTCCGGCTGGACGCCCCCCAAGGAGTTTTGGGAAGATTAAGGAGGGCAACGCCATGAAACCACTGGAGACCGAGCGCCTGATTCTGCGCCCCTTTACGGAAGAGGACGCGGCCGGCCTGTATGCCTATGCCAGCCACCCGGAGGTGGGTCCCTGGGCGGGATGGAAGCCCCACGCCGATGAGGCGGAGAGTTTACGGGTGATCCGGGAGATCTTCCTGCCCTCTGATACTTTGGCGGTGATCCGGAAGTCCGACGGGCGGCTCATTGGCTCCGCCGGGTTTGTGGGCAAGCACCGCACCGAGCTGGGCACGCCCAGCGAGGAGGTGGGCTACTCCCTGGCCAGGGACTGTTGGGGCCAGGGCCTGATCCCAGAGGCGGTAGAGGCCATCCTCCGCCATTCCTTTGCCGACCTGGGCTATGCCGCCATCTGGGCCGCCTACTACGACGGCAACCGCAAATCCAAGCGGGTGATGCAGAAATGCGGCATGACCTACCGCCTCAGCCGGGTGGAGCCGGTGGAGCAGCTGAATGAGACCCGGCTGGCCCACTACTTTGCCATCACCAGAAGGGAGTGGGAGGTCAGATGACGGAATACTACGTCCCCACCGCCCCCTCGGAGACGGAATTTGTGGAGAAGCGCTCCCGGTTCATCGGCCATGTCTGGCCGGTGGAGAGCGAGGAGGAGGCCCGGGGTTACATCGAGGCCATGAAGAAGAAATACTACGACGCCCGCCACAACTGCTGGTGCTACCGCATCAAGGAGGGGGGCGTGGAGCGCTACTCCGACGACGGAGAGCCTCAGGGCACCGCCGGTCAGCCCATGCTCAACGTGTTCCAGCGGGAGGAGGTCACCAACGTGTGCTGCGTGGTGACCCGCTACTTCGGCGGGGTGCTGCTGGGGGCGGGGGGCCTGGTGCGGGCCTACACCCAGAGCGCCAAGGATGCCCTGGACGCCGCCGGGATCTCGGTGGTGCGCCGGTGGGTGGAAACTGCGGTGACCTGCCCCTACTCCTTCTTCGAGCGAGTGCGCCAGGAGGCGGAGGCCCAGGGCGGTGTGCTGGGCGAGAGCGAGTATGCCGCCGATGTCACCGTCCATGTGCTGCTGCCCGAGGAGAACACCGAGGCCTTCGCCGCCCGGCTTACCGAGCTGACCGCCGGTGGGGTGGCCCCGGTCACTCTGGGAGAGGCCTTCCGGGCAGTGCCTGTCAAGTAAAAGCAAAAGCGTCCCCACGGCAACGCCGTGGGGACGCTTTTCAATTGCTGGTCAGCAGCAGCAGGTCCTTGGTGGGCAGTTCCAGCCACAGAGGGTCGCACTGGGACAGAGCGGCCCAGCGGTCCTTCTCCAGCTCAATGCGCAGACGGGAGAAGCCCTGGCTGCCGCCGGGGGTGGACAGCATGACCACCGTGGAGAATACGTTCTCCACCACCCGCTCCACTTGGCAGGGGAGCGCGTTGGGGCCGGGGCCCTCCACCGGCCTGATATAGTGGGCCCGGACGCCGATATGGGTCAGCCCCTCCGGCAGCGGTTGGCCCGGGTCCAGGGTCACGCCCCAGTCCAGGGCCTCCACCATACCGTCCGCTGTGGCCCTGGCCCGGGACACATTCTTGCAGCCGGACAGCAGACAGGCCGACAGAGTGCGGGGAGCCTCGAAGAGTTCATGCACCGGCATCATGGCCTGGGAGCGGCCATTGTCCAGTACACATACCTGCTGGCACAGCCGCTGTACCTCGTCCCGGTTGTGGGTGACGAAGAGCACCGGACCGGAGAAGGCGGCGAGAATGTCGGCCAGCTCCAGCTCCACCTGCCACTTTAAATAGCTGTCCAGGGCGGAAAAAGGCTCGTCCAGCAGCAGAACCTCCGGCTGGCTGGCCAGGATGCGGGCCAGGGCCACCCGTTGCTGCTGTCCGCCGGACAGCTGACGGGGATATTTATGCTCCTGCCCCTCCAGGTAGAAGGAAGAGATCAGGCGGTTTACCGTCTCCTTCCGGGCGGCTTTGTCCTGTACCCCCACGGCAATGTTCTGGGCCACCGTCATATTGGGGAAGAGGGCGTAATTCTGGAAGAGATAGCCTACCTTCCGCTTCTGGGGGGGCAGGTCAATGCGACGCTCCGAGTCGAAGAGCACCTTATTGTCCAGCACAATGCGGCCCCGGTCGGGCTTTTCGATCCCGGCGATGCACTTAAGGGTGAGGCTCTTGCCGCAGCCCGAGGCCCCCAGCAGGCCGGTGACCTGACCGCTCTCCGTTTCAAAGGCGTAGTCCAGCTGAAATTTGCCGAAATCCTTATGGATATCCACCTGTAACCGCATCATTCCACCTCCCCGGAGACGGGAGCCGCCCGGCGGCGGGGCCTGCGGTCCTTTTTCTCCAGCATATTGACACACAGCAGCACCACGGCGGAGATAGCCAGATTGATGAGTACCCATACCATGGCTCCGGCGTCGTCGCCGGTGCGCCACAGCTGGTATACCGTGGTGGAAATGGTGGCGGTCTTGCCGGGGGTGTACCCGGCAATCATGGCGGTGGCGCCGTACTCGCCCAGGGCTCGGGCAAAGGCCAGCACGGTGCCCGCGATGATGCCCTGCTTGCAATAGGGCATCATGACCCGCCAGAAGATCCAGGTGTTGGACTTGCCCAGGGTGCGGGCGGCGTGGGCCAGGGTAACGTCAAAGGATTCGAAGGCCCCACGGGCGGTGCGGTACATCAGGGGAAAGGCCACCACCGCCGAGGCGAAGATGGCGGAGTACCATACCATGGTCAGCCGCAGGTCAAAGACCTCCAGGAACCACAGCCCCACGGTCCGCTTGGGGCCCAGCAGCCGCAGCAGGAAATAGCCCACCACGGTGGGGGGGAGGACCAGGGGGAGGGTGAGAACCACATCCAGCACGCCCTTCACCAGCCGGGGCAGCTTGGCTACATAGTAGGCGGCCAGAATGCCCGGGAAGAAGATGAGCACGGTGGAAATGGCGGCAATGCGCAGGGAATTCAAAAGGGGATAGAGATCCAGAACCGATCACCTGCCTTATCAAATGGGCCTGCCGCATTGCGGCAGGCCCCTATTTTTACTGAATGACGGTAAAGCCCACGCCCTCCAGCACGGCAATGGCGTCGGCGTCGGTGTGCAGATAGTCCAGGAAGGCCTGGGCGGCGGCCTGGCTGGCCTCGCTGCCGCCGCACTTCATGACAGCGGCGGGGTAGATGACCTGATCGCACATCTCAGCGGTGGCCTGATCCACCACGGTGAGCTCATAGGTAAAGGCGTCGGTGGCGTAGATGATGCCGCAGTCCACAGCGCCCTCCTTCACCTGATTGGCCACCTCGGATACGTTAGAGGCGTAGGTCACCTTGCCGTCGGCCTCCAGGGCGGTGATGTCAATGCCCAGGGTGTCCAGAATCTGGAGGGAGTAGGCCCCCACGGGCACGTCGTCATTGCCCAGGCAGAGCAGGGACAGCTTGTCGGTGGCCAGATCGGAGAAGGACTGGATGTCCTTGGGGTTGTCGTCGGGTACTGCCAGCACCACCTTGTTCTCCACGAAGTTGATGCGGCTGTCGGACTGCACGAAGTCCAGGCCCTCATTGGTGCCGGTGGTATCGGCGCTGTCCAGCTGGTTCATCTGCTTCTGAGCGGCGGAAATGAAGAGGTCGCACACCGCTCCCTCCTCGATCTGAGTTTTGAGGGTGCCGGAGGAGTCAAAGGTGAAGGTGAGCTTCACGTTGGGCGCCACCTCTTTGTACAGGTCGGCGATCTGGGTGAGGGTGGCCTCCATGGAGGCGGCGGCGAACACCACCACTTCCACCTCCTCGGCCTGAGCGGGGGTGGTCTGGGCGGGGGTGTCGCTGTTCTGGGTGGGGCTCTCGGAGGTGCCGGAGGTACCGCCGCAGGCGGCTAACGCCAGGATCAACGACAGGGACAGGATCAGGGATACGATTTTTTTCATGCTGCATTCTCCTTTACAAAATGGTAGGCGGCCCCGTTTCCAGGAGCGCCCCGGCCCGCTGCCATGACGGCAAAGGTTTTAGGCAATACGGGCTCGAAGAATTCAGGACTTATGTTAACGAGCACAATTGCCCGTAGTCCCCCTTAAAATCTCCAGGCCGTGGGCCAGAGAGGGGAGAATAAACTCCAGGCATTCCCGCACGGCCTTGGGGCTGCCGGGCAGGTTGACTATGAGGGTCTGCTTGCGGATGCCGGCTGCCGCCCGGCTCAGCATGGCCCGGGGGGTGATCTGGAGGGATTGCCACCGCATGGCCTCGGCAATGCCGGGGGCAGGGCGTTCGGTGACCGCCAGGGTGGCCTCCGGGGTGAGATCGGTGGGGGAGAAGCCGGTGCCGCCGGTGGTGAGGATCAGGTCGGCCAGATCGTTGTCGCACAGCCGCTTTAACTCGCTGCTGAGGGGCTCCAGTCCGTCGGGCAGCAGGGCGGTGTGGACCACCTCATAGCCTGCCGCCTCCACCATTTCCCGGATCACCGGACCGCTCTTGTCCTCCCGCTGTCCGGCATAGCCGGAGTCACTGAGGGTGATGATGGCTACCCGCATATTCAGCCCTCCTCCACGATGGTGAGGTCGTCCCCCACCGAGATGGTGCCCCCGTGGAGCACTTTGGTAAACACGCCCTCCCGGGGCATGATGCAGTCCCCCATGACCTTGTAGATCTCACAGTGGGCGTGGCACTGCTTGCCCACCTGGGTCAGCTCCAGCACCACGTCGTTGCACTTGAATTTGGTACCGATGGGCAGGGTCTTGAAGTCGTAGCCCTCCACCACCAGGTTTTCACCGAAAGCACCGTCGTCCACCACGGCGCCCCTGGCCCGGAAGGCCTCCACCTGCTCATGGGAGAGCAGGGACACCTGCCGGTGCCACTTGCCCGCGTGGGCGTCTCCCTGGATGCCCCAGTCCTCCACGAATTGGGCGGAGCCCACATTTTTCTTCTGGGTACCCTTCTGTTCACTGACACAGACAGCGATCACTTTGCCCATGGTCTTATCCTCCAATTTGATTCATGTTGCGGCCCTCGTCGGCCGCCTCCCGCTGCCCGCCGAAGTGGTGGCTGGCGGGTTTGTGGTTGATGGCGTCCGCCATGGCCTCCAGCAGGGCGGCATCCTCCGCCCCGGCGTCCAGCAGGACCTTCAGATCCACCCCGTGGTCGTATTGCAGACAGGTCTTGAGAAAACCGGTGGCGGTAAGCCGCACCCGGTTGCAGCTTTGGCAGAACTGGTGGGATACCGCGCTGATGAAGCCAACCTTGCCCTGGAACCCCTGGAAGGTCACGTTACGGCTTGGGCCGCCCAGAGCATCGGAGGGGCAGGGGAGGGCGGGGCCGAAGGCCTCCTCCAGCTGCCGCAGTACCTCCTCCTCGGTGCGGCGGGTGAGGGTGTCCCCCAGGCCAATGGGCATCAGCTCGATGAAGCGGACGGTCAGGTCCCGGTCCCTGGCCAGGGCGGCCAGAGGGACCAGCTGGGCATCGTTGCCGCCGGAGGGGACGCAGTTGACCTTGACGGTGAGGCCGGGCGCGGCCAGGGTGGCCTCCAGCCCCTCCAGAGCCCGGGGCAGCTCGTCCCGGCGGGTAAGGGAGGCAAACTGGGCCCGGTCCAGGGTGTCCAGACTCAGATTTACCCCGTCCAGCCCGGCCTTCAAAAGGTCGGGCAGCTGCTCAGCCAGCAACACTCCGTTGGTGGTGAGGCTGACGGTGCGGATGCCGCCGATGGATTTTAATTCCTGTACCAGATTGGCCAGACCCTTGCGTACCAGCGGCTCGCCGCCGGTGAGGCGCACCTTTTCCACCCCCAGAGAGGCGGCCAGACGGACCAGACGGATGATCTGCTCATAGGAGAGGATGGCGCTGTGGTCCACCCAGGTCACGCCCTCTTCGGGCATACAGTAGCGGCAGCGCAGGTTGCACCGGTCGGTGACCGATACCCGCAGATAGCGGATACTGCGTCCGAATTGGTCAAGCATGGCGGCCCTCCTTTACCAGGCGGAGCAAAAAGCAGGCCGCCTCATGGGGCTGGTCCAGAGGCAGCACCGGCACGCCGGGTACATCCAGAGGCAGATCGGTGGCCAGGGCCAGCAGGGTGGCCGGGTTGGACACCGGACTCTCCGAATTGCCCTTTCGCACCACCTCCAGCTTGGGCCAGCCGGTGTGCTTGAAGCCCTCCAGCAGGATCAGATCCGCTTCGGGAAATTGCGTAATGAGAAAGTCCTCTGTTACAGGCTGTTTCTTTACAATTTTGAACTTTTCCCCGTCAAAGATGGCGGTGCCCGCCGCCCCCGCCGCCATAAAGCGGCCGGTGTCGGTGCCGGGCGGGTCTGCGTCAAAGGAGTGGCCGTCGTGCTTGACCACCGCCACGGTGAGCCCAGCCTCCGCCAGAAGGGGGAGCATGGCCTCAATGAGGGTGGTCTTGCCGGAGTTTTTCACCCCGGACACCGCCACCACCAGGGGCTTACACACGGTCATACACCCCCGACTTGCCGCCCTCCTTGTGGACCAGATGGATGTGGCCCAGCTCCATCCCCTTGTCCAGAGCCTTGCACATATCGTAGATGGTGAGCAGGGCCACGGAGACGCCGGTGAGGGCCTCCATCTCCACCCCGGTTTTGCCGGAGAGCTTGACGGTGCAGGTGGCCCGCACGGCGCAAGCCTCCTCCAGAATCTCAAAATCCACCGACAGATGGCTGAGCAGCAGGGGATGGCACAGGGGGATCAGCTCCCAGGTGCGCTTGGCGGCCATAATACCCGCCACCCGGGCCACCCCCAGCACGTCTCCCTTGGCGGCGGTGCGTCCGGTGATAGCGGCCAGAATGGTCGGGGTGACCTTGATAGTACCTTCGGCCACTGCGGTACGATAGGTGGGTTCCTTGCCGGTCACATCCACCATGATGGCGTTGCCCGCCTCGTCAAAATGATTGAAAGCAGGTTCCATAATAACCTCCTATAGAATCCATATGGGTCGGTTACAGCAGCCACACCTGGACCGCCTGTCCGGCTTCCGCCGGCGGCGTACCGGCGGGCAGTTCCACCAGGCAGTTGCACCCCACCAGGGAGGCCAACTGGCCGGAGGAGTGGCCCTCGGGCAGCGCCACCTGGCCCTCCTCATACCGTCCCCGGAGAAAACGACGCCGGGGACTGGGCTTGTCATAGGGGGTGGTGAGGACGGCCTGCCGTTGACGGGGCAGCAGGCGGGGCTCTCCGGCCAAGGCGGCCAGCAGGGGCCGGGCCAGCAGTTCAAAGGTAGTGAAGGCGGCAAAGGGGTTGCCCGACAGGGACAGGATGGACTTGCCCCCATGCCGGGAGAACATGGCGGGGGTGCCCGGTTTCAGGTCCACCTTCCAGAACACCCGCTCCGCCCCCAGCAGGGGGAGGGCCTGGTGAAAGATATCCTTGTCACCCACCGACACGCCGCCGGTGGTGATGAGCAGGTCGCAGTCCTCCAGCATTTCATCCATGGCCTTCGCCACAGCGGCGGGGGAGTCGGCGGCGTGGCGGCAGAAGGAAGGTATGCCAAGCTCCGCCAGCCGGGCGGCGAGCAGGGCCCCGTTGGAGCCATAGATCTTTCCGGGGGGCAGAGGCCGCCCCGGCTCCACCACCTCGTCCCCGGTGGTGAGCAGCCCCACTTTGGGCCTGGGGCACACGGAGACCTCCGTGATACCGGCGCTGGAGAGTACCCCCAGGGCGGCGGCGTCCAGCCGGGTGCCCGCCGGGAGCAGCAGGCTACCCGCCCGGTAGTCCTCGCCCTGGTAGACATAATTTTTGCAGGGCGGGAGGGCGGTATAGATGGATACCGGGTTTCCCCGGTCGGTGTCCTCCTGGGGCAGCACACAGTCGCAGCCGGGGGGCAGCATGGCCCCCGTCATGATGCGGACGGCCTGTCCGGGCAGGAGGGGGGATTTTGCCTCATCTCCGGCGTACAAAGTGTCCGCCACCGGCAGGCAAACGGGGTGGTTCCGGTCCGCTCCGGCGATGTCGGCGGCGCGGAGGGCGTAGCCGTCCAGGGGGGAACGGTCAAAAGGGGGGTGGTCCATGGGGGCGGTCACATGGGAGGCCAGGGTGCGCCCCAATGCCTGAACGGCGGGCAAGGCCTCCGGGGGCAGGGGGGACAGCCCGCCGGTCATCAGCGCAACCGCCTGTTCCAGGGAAATACCGGTGACCATGGTCAGCACCCCTTGCCGAAGGGGCAGACGGGATAGTGGCACTCGGGACAGCCCAGGCACAGCCCGCCGTGGCCCAGGGCTTTCAGATCAGAGCGACTGACCCGTACCCCGGCGGCGATGCGGGGGAGTACCAGGTCAAACACGGTGGCCTTGGCGTACATGACGCAGCCGGGCAGACCCATAATGGGGGTGCCGTCGGCAAAGTAGCCCAGCAGGAACATGGCGCCCGGCAGCACCGGGGCGCCGTAGGACACGATGTCCGCGCCGGTGTCCTTGATGGCCTTGGGAGTCTTGTCGTCCGGGTCAACGCTCATGCCGCCGGTGCAGAGGATCAGATCCACCCCCTTGGCCTTGTAGTCCAGGGCGGCGGCGGTGATGGCGGCCATGTCGTCGCCGGGGAGGCAGTGCTGGGTGACCTCAATACCGTAGGCGGCCAGCTTGTCGATGATAACGGGGGTAAAGGTGTCCTCAATGAGACCCTTGGCCACCTCGCTGCCGGTGGTAATGAGACCGCAGGTTTTCAGCTTCCAGGGGGTGAGGGAGAGGATGGGGCCGGTCCCGGCCCGCGCCTCCACCGCCTTCAGCTTGTCCTCGGCGATAACCAGGGGGATGATACGGGTGCCCGCCAGCTTGTCCCCCTTGTGAACGGCGGTGTTGGTATGGCGGGTGGCGATCATGATCTCGTCCTCGCCGTTGAGGGCGTTAAGCCGCGCCACATCCACCTGGAACAGACCGTCGATGTCGGCGATGAGCTCGATCTTGCCCTCCTTCACAGCGGTGCCGTGCATATGCTCGTTCTGGCACAGGGCCTGGAGGCGGAGGGCGGCCTCATCCTCATGGAGCATCCCGGGCTGGCGCTCCCATACATAGAGGTGCTCCTTGCCCATGCTCAGCAGCACCGGGATATCCTCCTGGGTAACCACATGGCCTTTGCGGAACCGGGCGTCCTTGGTGACGCCCCGGATGATCTGGGTCAGGTCGTGGCAGAGCACATGACCTACCGCGTCGCGGGTATCGATCAATTTCATTATCTGTCCCTCCTACAATAATAATTACGGTTTAAGGCGCGGCCGCCAGCCGCGTCTTTTTCCATCTCAAAGCCGAAGCTGTTAGAATGAGAGAGTAAATGGCCTGACAGTGTGTACCTTGGGCTAACACGCCCGCCAA
>DWXO01000052.1 GCA_019119165.1 Candidatus Flavonifractor intestinigallinarum
TTGGCGGGCGTGTTAGCCCAAGGTACACACTGTCAGGCCATTTACTCTCTCATTCTAACAGCTTCGGCTTTGAGATGGAAAAAGACGCGGCTGGCGGCCGCGCCTTAAACCGTAATTATTATTGTAGGAGGAAATCATCATGGTTCCTGTGAAGAAGGATTTTGTTGAGAATATGTTCTCCGTCAAGGGCAAGGTTGCCCTGGTCACCGGCGCTACCGGCGCTCTGGGCTGCGTGCTGGCCAAGGCTTACGGCTACGCCGGCGCCAAGGTCTTTATGACCGGCCGCAACGACGCCAAGCTGAAGGCTCTGGAGGACGAGTTCAAGGCCGAGGGCATCGACTGCGCCTACTTCGTGGCCGATCCCGCCAAGGAGGAGGACGTGGACGCTCTGGTGAAGGCCTGCGTGGCTCAGTACGGCTGCATCGACATCCTGGCTGTCTCCCACGGCTACAACAAGCCCCAGAACGTGCTGGAGCAGTCCGTCGCCGACTGGCAGTACATCATGGACGCCGACTGTAAGAGCGTGTACATCGTCACCAAGTACGTTGCCCATCAGATGGTGGCTCAGTACGAGGCCGACAACACCAAGCGCGGCAAGATGGTCATCGTGACCTCTCAGCGCTCCAAGCGCGGCATGGCCGGCTACACCGGTTACTGCACCTCCAAGGGCGGCGCCGACCTGATGGTCTCCTGCCTGGCCTGCGACCTGTCCGCCAAGTATCACATCAACGTCAACTCCATCTGCCCCACCGTGTTCCGCTCCGACCTGACCGAGTGGATGTTCGATCCCGAGTCCGCCGTGTACAAGAACTTCCTCAACCGCGAGCCCATCGGCCGTCTGGGCGAGCCCGACGACTTCGTTGGTTACGCTCTGTTCCTGTCCTCCGACGCCTCCAACTTCATCACCGGCAGCAACTGCGACTGCTCCGGCGGTTACCTGGTGGTGTGATTTCCGTTTGACGGAAAGGACGGCATAACGCAATGAAGAACATCAAGAATATCCTGATCTGCGGCGCGGGCATGATGGGCAAGAACATCGGCTTCGTGTTCGCTTCCAACCCCGACTTCCAGGTGGGTATGTACGACCTGTACCCCACCGATGTGGAGGCCGGTATCCGCACCAACACCAAGCAGCTGGTGGAGAAGGGTGTCATCACCGAGGCCGAGCTTTCTGACCGGCTCTCCCGCATCTCCTTCACCACCGACATCGACAGCGACATCGTCAAAAACGCCGACTTCGTCATCGAAGCCGTGTTCGAGGACATGAAGATCAAGCGTGAGACCTTCGCCAAGCTGGAGGAGCGCTGCGCTGAGGATACCATCTTCTGCACCAACTCCTCCGTCATGAGCCCCAGCGAGATCTCCGCCGAGCTCAAGCACCGCGAGCGCTTCGTGGGCACCCACTTCTGGAACCCCGGCCACCTGATTCCCCTGGTGGAGGTGGTCAAGTCCGACGCTTCCTCCGACGAGACCGCTCAGACCGTCATGGAGGTCCTGCGCTCCGTGGGTAAGAAGCCCGTGCTGTGCAAGAAAGACGTGCCCGGCTTCATCGCCAACCGGATGCAGCACGCCCTGTGGCGTGAGGCCATCTCCATCGTGGAGAACGGCATCGCCGACGCCGCCACCGTGGACGAGGCGGTCCGCTACTCCTTCGGTCTCCGTCTGCCCCAGCTGGGCCCCATGGAGAACGCCGACATGGTGGGCACCGACCTGACCTACAACATCCACGACTACATCCTCCAGGACCTGGAGGATTCCCACAAGCCCTCTCCCCTGCTCAAGCAGCTGCGGGATGAAGGCAAGATCGGCTTCAAGACCGGCGAGGGCTTCCAGAAGTGGACTCCCGAGCAGGTGGCCAAGTCCAACGCCGATCTCAACGAGTACCTGATCCGGATGCTGTACGGCAAGTAAGCCATCCGATTTCATCCAAGCATTTGACAACAATTTAAGGAGGCACCTGTTATGGGTAAAGTTTATGTTGATCTGACCCACCCCTTCAGCGCTGAGATTCCCCGCTGGCCCTACTTCGACAAGCCCGAGATCACCAACGCTCACACCATGGCTAAGGGCGGCGTGCTGACTTCCAAGATCACCTGCACCATGCACACCGGCACCCACTGTGACGCTCCCCGTCACGTCATGGAGTACGAGTTCGACGGCCGCCGCGCTCGTTACACCCACGAGATGCCCATCGACGCCTACACCGGCGAGGCCGTTGTGCTGAAGCTGGACGTGGAACCCTGGACCCTGATCACCGACAAGCACCTGGACGAGGCCTGCAAGAAGTGGGGCGTTGATCCCGCCTCCCTGAAGGGCAAGGTTCTGTGCCTGAACACCGGTATGCACCGCCTGTTCGACGACTCCAAGGCCTACTATCACTACGCCATCGGCACCGGCATCGACGCCGGTAAGTGGTTCGTGAAGCACGGCGTGAAGTGCGTGGCCATGGACGGTCAGGCTCTGGATCACCCCCTGCACACCGCCATGGGCAACAACGGCATGACCCGCATGAACCTGCTGGGCGCCACCGGCAAGCCCATCACCGAGGAGTACAAGGAGCTCTTCGGCGAGGAGGCCTATGCTGAGTTCGATAAGTTCGAGTACATCCGCATCCACGGCCAGGCCGCTTACGACGAGAAGTTCGGCGAGCTGGAGAACCTGGGCGTGTGGGGCACCTGGGAGCCCTGCCACAAGGAGATGCTGGGCCACGGCATCGTGGGCGTCGAGAACCTGGGCGGCGACCTGGACAAGATCAAGCCCGGCACTGTGTTCCAGTTCTTCTGCTTCCCCCTGCGTTGGTACATGGGCGACGGCGCCATGTCCCGCTGCGTGGCCTTCATCGACGAGGAGAACATCGATCCCTCCGTGCCCGACCGCACCTACAAGTACGGCGGCACCGGCTACGCCGATGAGGACGGCCACGGCGCCAGCGGTCTGGAGTATATGCAGAAGCTGTTCAACCGCAACAAGTAATCCTTTGTTCTATCAACTTTCCTAATTCCCTTCCATCCCATTCCATGCCGAACGTAAAGCGGCGGGCGGTCGCCCGCCGCTTTACGCGGTATTCTCATTCAGAAAGGACTTTGAACGATCATGGCTGATCTGAAGAATAAGACCATTATCACCGTGGCCACCACCGGCGCCTGGCCCACCAAGGAGAACAACCCCAACGTGCCCATGACCCCCGCTGAGATCGCCGAGGACGTGTACGCCTGCTGGAAGGCCGGCGCCGCCGTGGCTCACCTGCATATGCGCGACGACCAGGGCAAGGGCACCATGGACAAGGAGAAGTTCCGCGAGACCGTGGAGCTGCTCCGCTCCAACCACCCCGACTGCGACATCATCCTCAACATGACCACCTCCGGCGATCTGAACGCCACCGACGAGACCCGTCAGATCCACCTGAAGGAGCTGCGCCCCGAGATGGGCTCCTACGACTGCGGCTCCATGAACTGGCTGCACACCTCCCTCTTCCTCAACCCCCCCGCCTTCCTGGAGGAGCTGGGCAAGAATATGCAGGAGTGGGGCGTCAAGCCCGAGATCGAGGCCTTTGACCCCGGTATGATCGCCAACGCCCAGTACTACCTGAAGAAGGGCGTCCTCAAAGGGCCCCTCCACTTCCAGTTCTGCATGGGCTGCGCCAACGGCATCCCCGGCACCATGAAGAACCTGATCTTCATGAAGGAGACCATGGAGTCCCTGTGCCCCGGTTCCACCTGGAGCTGCTTCGGCGTGGGTCACTCCGCCATGACCATGCTGTACGGCGCTGTGGCCCTGGGCGGCCACATCCGTGTGGGCATGGAGGACAACGTCATGTACGCCAAGGGCCAGTTGGCTCAGAGCAACGTCCAGTTCGTGGACCGCGCCCGCCGCGTCATTGAGGAGTTCGGCAAGCAGGTCGCCACTCCCGCCGAGGCCCGCGAGATCCTCAACCTGAAGTAATTTCACAAGATTTCCTGCAAAAGGACCGGGAACAGACCGGCGCGGCAGCTCCGCGCCGGTTCCCCGGTCCTTTTTCTGTTTTTGGGGTCCACTCCTCCCAGGAGGCCCACAGCGCCCGCGTGCGCCGTTTTTCCGTTCATGACATAGAAGTGCCTAGGTACCCGTTTGTCCGCTCACAACGTCTCCACGGCCTTCCTGAGGCCTTCCTGCAATGTTCAATTACTCCGCCTGCTTTTGTGCGATTTTTTGCCTCATGGGGCGGATATGCAGGTTTGCCGCCACGCACTTCCAAATTTTATGCCCGAAATTTGTGCATACTGAACATTCCATATTTTATACTACAATTTATTCGCATTGCTTTGTCAAATTTTTAACTATCGTTTTAGATACTTTATACAAATTCAGGCACTTACTTTTTGGTTACTGTGTACTTCTTGGTTAGTAACTCACCAACTTGTGGGGATTGCACAAAAGCGCCCGAATCGATAAAGTATAGCTGCAACAAGGAGTGGACTTGCCGGCACTTGTCCTGATCCAAACCATTTAGAGATGAGGGAAAATAAATGGCGAAACAAAATCTCCGCGACGGAAACAAGAATTCCGTCGTCAACTTCGGCGCAGGCTGGGTTGTCATCATCTATTGCCTGCTCATGTTTTTCCTGTACGTTGGTATGTGCAACGACGGCGCTAACATCACCGCCCCCAACGTAGCCGCCCGCCTGGGTCTGGAGCAGGGCGACATCATGAACATGAACTCCCCGGCCGGTATCATCGGCGTGGTGTTTTTCATCGTGGTGGGCCAGATCAACCGCAAGGTTGGCGCCCGCATTACCTCCGGCGTGTGCTGCATTATCTCCGGTATCACCTACATCATTGCCTGCAGCGCTCCCAACATTGCCGTATATACCATTGCCATGTGCTTCGTGTACGGCAGCATCATGTCCGCCGGTTATGTGGCTGGCGGCACCCTGGTTGCTACCTGGTTTCCCAAGAAGAAAGGCGTGGTCATGGGCTACACCACCATGGGCCACAACTTCGCTTCCGCTTTCTATGTGCAGCTGGTTGCCATCCTGATTGCCCCCACCGCTGTTGCCACCAGCGTGGGCGGCGCTGACCTGTCCAACGTGGGCGCAAACTTCCCCGGCGGCATCGTGCCCATCGGCATCGCCGCCATCGTACTGGGCATTCTGGGTATGCTCTTTATCCGCAACACTCCCCAGGAGCGCGGCATCAACCCCGACAACGTCTCCGACGAGGTCTACAAGAACGAGTATGACACCACCGACGCCGTGGAGGGCGACGGCGGTTGGACCACCGGCAAGCTGCTGGCCACCAAGGAGCTGTGGCTGGCCGCTATCACCACCGGTTTCTTCCAGATCTGCTCTGTGGGCGTTATGAGCCAGCTGGTGACCCGTAACATTCAGCTGGGCTTCACTCCCCAGGCCGCTATGAACGTCATGACCATCCTGGCCCTGGGCGGTGTGGTCGGTTCCTGGATCATCGGCATCATCGATGACAAGATCGGCACCAAGAAGACCATGGTTGGCTTCGGCATCTGGTATGCCATCGCCCTGCTGTGCAACTTCGGCGCCACTGACAGCTCCTCCCCCCTGGTGTACGTCTCCCTGTTCATGATCGCCATGGGCATCGGCGGCTCCGCCAACTTCACCACCTCCCTGCCCACCTCCATCTTCGGCCGTCAGGGCTTCGATAAGGTGAACAGCGTCATCTTCCCCATCCAGGGCGCTATCACCGCTCTGTGCTTCCTGGTCAACGGCATGGTGCAGAAGATGACCGGCGGCGAGATCAAGATGGCCTATCTGGTGTTCGCCGGCGTGGCTCTGGTCAACGTGGTGCTGGTGCTCATCGTCAACGAGCATCGCTTCAACCGCGACTGGAAGGCCGCTCACCCCGGCAAGTAAGTTTACCCTCTCTTGGGCGCGCCGCAGGTTCTGCGGCGCGCCCCTTTGCTGTTCAGACACCAAAAAGCCCCGACCGTACGGTCGGGGCTTTTTGGGTGTGTGTTGCAAAGGTGTTGGAGAGGGATAAGAGAGGAATTGGTTTGGGAGGATGGTCTCGCTTTCGATTCATCTCTGAATCTGTCTGTATCATACCCTGTAAATAAGGCCAAATCGTGTATTCATTGTGAATAAACTGTTAATTTCAATTTCCATATTTTTCTCTCACCTGTTCATCAATTCTCTCCCCGATTTTGGCTTGACAGCCGTGGGGTTTGGTGCTATAGTTTCGTTGTTAAAATGGCAAAGACGGAGAAGAAACCGCACAGCGGCGGACAGAGAGGAGCCCATTTGGTGGAAGGGCTTCACGACACGCGGCGGCCGTACCACTCCCGAGCCGCCCGGGACGACCGGGCCGGGGCTTTCCCGTTACAGAAAGTCACAAGCGGCATGAAGTCACGCTGCGCGCCCTCCGCGACGGCGCCTAAGTCCTGCGACTGCGCAAAACACCAAAAAGCCCTTTTGCTTTTTGATATTTCGCTTCGCTCCGGCCTTAGTCACCTGCTCCCGGGCGCCTCCGCGCTCTATGCAAGCAGGGTGGAACCGTGGGACGTTTTTACGCCTCACCCCTGACCAATCAGGGGTGAGGCGTTTTCTTTACCCTCCGCCCCAATTTACAAGGAGGTTTTATTTATGTCCGAAGAAGTCAAGAACGAATTTACCTTTGAGAACCCCGAATACCGCCAGACCTACTGGCACACCTGCTCCCATGTGATGGCCCAGGCCGTGAAGCGCCTGTGGCCCGAGGTGAAGCTGGCCATCGGCCCCGCCATTGAGGAGGGCTTCTACTACGATATGGACGCTCCCTTCGCCTTCACCCCCGAGCACCTGGAGCAGATTGAGGCCGAGATGCGCAAGATCTGCAAGGAGAAGCTGAAGCTGGAGCGGTTTGAGCTGCCCCGGGCCGAAGCCCTCAAGTTCATGGAGGAGAAGGGGGAGCCCTTCAAGGTGGAGCTGATCCAGGACCTGCCGGAGGACGCCCACATCTCCTTCTACAAGCAGGGCGAGTTCACCGATCTGTGCGCCGGCCCCCACCTGGACTCCACCGGCCGCATCAAGGGCAACGCCATCAAGCTTACCGCCTGCAACGCCGCCTACTGGCGGGGCGACTCCAATCGGGAGACCCTCCAGCGCATCTACGGCATTGCCTTCCCCAAGAAGGATGAGCTGGATGCCTACCTGCAGCGCATTGAGGAGGCCAAGAAGCGGGACCACCGTAAGCTGGGTCGTGAGCTGGGCCTGTTCATGCTGCGGGACGAGGGCCCCGGATTCCCCTTCTTCCTGCCCAAGGGCATGGTACTGCGCAACACCCTGATCGACTACTGGCGTCAGGTCCACAAGCGTTACGGTTATGTGGAGATCTCCACCCCCATGATGCTCAACCGGCAGCTGTGGGAGCGGTCCGGCCACTGGGATCACTATAAGAACAATATGTATACCACCGTCATTGACGACACCGACTTCGCCATCAAGCCCATGAACTGCCCCGGCGGTATGCTGGTCTACTCCAGCGAGCCCCACTCCTACCGGGACCTGCCCATGCGGGTAGGTGAGCTGGGTCTGGTCCACCGCCACGAGCTGTCCGGCGCCCTCCACGGCCTGTTCCGGGTGCGCTGCTTCACCCAGGACGACGCCCACATTTTCATGACCCAGGACCAGCTGAAGGACGAGATCAAGAACGTGGTCAAGCTGTTCGACGAGGTCTACTCCGTCTTCGGCCTGCCCTACAAGATCGAGCTGTCCACCATGCCCGAGGACCACATCGGCACCGTGGAGCAGTGGGAGCACAACCAGAACATCCTGAAAGAAGCCATCACCGATATGGGCAAGGAGTTTGAGGTCAACGAGGGCGACGGCGCCTTCTATGGCCCCAAGCTGGACTTCCACCTGGCCGACTCCCTGGGCCGCACCTGGCAGTGCGGCACCGTCCAGCTGGACTCCCAGCTGCCTGAGCGGTTTGAGCTGGAGTACACCGGTGAGGACGGCCAGAAGCACCGTCCCGTCATGCTCCACCGGGTGGTGCTGGGCTCCATCGAGCGCTTTATCGGCGTTATCACCGAGCACTTCGCCGGCGCCTTCCCCACCTGGCTGGCCCCTGTGCAGGTAAAGGTGCTGCCCATCACCGACCGCGCTGCCGACTACGCCAACCAGGTGGCCGCCAAGCTGGACGCGCTGGGCTACCGTGTGGAGACCGACCACCGCAACGAGAAGATCGGCAAGAAAATTCGGGACACCCAGCTGGAGAAGGTCCCCTATATGCTGGTGGTGGGCGACAAGGAAGCCGAAACCGGCGACGTGGCCGTCCGCAACCGCCATGGCCAGCAGACCGTCATGTCTCTGGATGCCTTCGCCCAGCAGCTGAAGGACGAGGTTGATTCCAAGTCCATCGAACAGAAGATTTGATTTCCTTTCAAAGAGCGCTCTGCCTCAGGCAGAGCGCTCTTTTTGTCATCCCTTCTCTCCGGCGGGCATAGCATACTGCGAGCAGACGCTCAATACACTTGAAGGAGCACACGCTATTATGGGAATGCCCGTTATCACGCCCAGCACCACCACCCGTACCCAGGCCATCACCGATATCATCGAGTCGGTGGCCCTCCAGGAGACCGCTCTGTCCCACATCCTCAACGCCGAGGGTGAGAAGATCCAGAAGATGGTCGCCCTGGAGGATGTCACTCCCGATGTGCTGCTTGCCACCAACAAGTCGGTGGAGTCCATGGTCAACGCCGTGTCCAAGCTGGAAATGATCCTTCATTCCAAGCTGTCCGTCTTTGACGGCTGTCTGTGCCAGACCGCCCCGGTCACCGAGCAGTAACATCCATGTCCCAGGCGGGACTCCGGTCCGGAGTCCCGCCTTTTTGGAACCAAACGGGGACACGCCGCATAATATGAACCACATATGAGATACCCTCATACCACACCATGGGAGGACCCACTATGGCAATCAACTTTGGCCTTGCCAATGACTATAACGTATTTGTATTCGGCAATCTGAGCCTGAGCAACACGGACGCGGAAGGCCGGGTGGCCGTGGGCGGCAACGCCGTGCTGAGCAACTACGGCGTGGGCGCAGGCATCACCCCGCTGCCTCCGGCGGGTACCGACCCGTCCTTTGTGGTGGGCGGCGCCATCAATGTGTCCGGCGGCTCCAACGCCAGCGGCAACACCGTCATCAGCCCCACCAGCACGGTGATCAACTACACCATGGGCAACCCCAACGGCGCCCTGATCACCGGTACGCCCATTGACTTTTCCGAGGCGGAGCGCTATCTGAAATGCGCTTCCCTGTTCTGGAACAGCCTGGAGTCCAACGGCACCGGCAATGTGACCTTCGGCCAGCTCAACCTCACCGGCACCGACGAGAGCCTGAATATTTTCCGGCTGAACAGCGCCAACCTGTATGGCTCCGGCCTGTCCCTCAATCAGCTTAACGGCATCAACATCATCGCCCCCATCAACTCCACCATCCTGATCAACGTGGAGGGGGCCAACATCCTGTACGGCAGTTACCAGATCTTCCGCAACGGCACCGCCGCCACCAGGGAAAATGCCCGGAAAATCCTGTGGAACTTCCCCGAGGCCCTGACCTGGTCCAACAGCACCACCGCCATCTACGGCTCTGTTCTGGCCCCTTATGCCGCTGCCGCTACCACCTTCAGCCAGATCAACGGCAATATCATCTTTGACAGCTACGCCGGCAACGCGGAGAGCCACAACGAGCTGTTTGAGGGCGAGCTGCCTGAACCCCTGGGCTGTCTGGTGCCCGTCAGCACCACCACCTCCAGTACCACCTCCACCACAACTACCACCACCAGCGCCACCTCCACCACCACGGCGGTCCCTCAGCCCCGGAGCCAGGCCATCACCGACCTGTTTGAGTCGGTGGCCCTCCAGCAGGCCGCCCTGTCCCACATTCTCAACGCGGAGGGGGAGAAGCTGCAGAAGATCCTGTCCTTTGAGGATATCAGCACCGACACTATCCTACAGGCCAACAAGTCTGTGGAGTCCATGGTGGACACGGTGGCTGGTCTGGAAATGATCTTGCAGCAGAAGCTGGCGCTTTTTGACGACTGTCTCTGTGACGGCGATATGCCGTAAACCCAACCGTGGCGCAGCAGAATCTTCTGCTGCGCCACGGTTTCCCCTGCGGACAAGGAGGTATTTGGTATGAAAGTGGCTCTTCTGACCATGTTTTCCGGCCTGTCTCCCACCTACTCCCTGGTAAATGTGGCAGCCGACCAGATTCGGATGCTGCTGCAGGCCGGGGTATCCGTGAAGATGCTGGTCAGCGAAACCTGCCCCGATGAGGAGCGGACGGGTATTTTTGCAGATGAGCGGCTGGAGTGGGTCAAGATCACCAACACCCTCCACGGGCAGCCCATCCAGTGGCACGACTACACCTCCCCCACCGGCCGGGTCCATGACACCTTTTTTGAGGAAGCCGACCACATCGCCAGGGATTTTGTCACCCACTTAAAGGATGTGGACGTGTGCATCCTCCACGACATTCTCTACCAGGGCTGGCACCTGGTCCACAACATCGCCGTCCGCAAGGCCCAGGAGGCGCTGCCTCACCTGCGTTTTCTGGCCTTCACTCACTCTTTCCCGGCGGCCCGGCCCCAGGAGATGGAGTATCCCTTCTCCGCCCGGTTTACCGACCTGTCCCGGACCAAATTTGTCTACCCCACCCGCTCGGGCATCCCGGCCCTGTCCCGCCAGTACGACGTGCCGGAGGGGCGATGCGCCGTGGTCTACAACACCCTGCCCCTGATCCCCTCCATGAGTGAGGCGGTACAGGAGGTGGCCCGACACATGGATCTGATCCGGCCGGAGCTGCTGGCAGTCTACCCAGCCCGGCTCACCACCGGCAAGCGGCTGGAGAAGGTGGCCGCCCTGGCGGGCGCCATCCGCACCGCCGCGGAGCAGGAGATCAAGGTCATTTTCTGCGACTTCCCCAGCGCCGATATCCCGCCCAAGGTCTACAAGGCCATGATCCGCACTGAGGGCAAAAAGTACGGTCTGCGGGACGAGGACCTGCTCTTCACCTCGGACATCGGCTTTCCCGACGGCTTCCCCCGGCAGGGGGTGTTTGAGCTGTTCCAGCTGTCCAACCTGTTTATCTGCCCCTCCTATTCCGAGTCCTTCGGCCTCACCGTGCTGGAGGCCGCCAGCCGGGGCAATTTCCTGGTGCTCAATCAGGCTGTTCCCGCTCTGAAAGAGCTGGGGGAGGCTCTGGGGGCCTACTTCATGCGGTGGGACGCCCGTAATTTCGGCTTTGACACCCACGAGAGCTACGCCCCCTCCGAGCAGGCCTACTATGAGGAGCACGGGCGGGCCATCGTCAATCTGATGCGGGAGGACCGGAGTCTGAACGCTAAGACCATTGTACGCAACCAGTACAACGATGAATGGATCTGCCGCAATCAGCTGCTGCCCCTGCTGGAGGAATAAAATTGGCCTCGGCGCAATACGCCGAGGCCATTTCATATCAAAGTGTCAATCCTGCAAAAAAGTCACGGTATTCCGCCTGAAAGATCTCTTTCAGGGCCACCAGTTCGCTTACCTTAATGTTCATGCGGTTGGTTTCCAGCTTGGCATAGGTGCTTTTGGAGATATTCAGACCCATCAGTTGAAGCTTTGCTACCACCTGATCCTGGGTCATACCCACGCCCCGCCGCAGCATTTGAATATTGTGTCCGATATCCAGATCCGGTCGAATCTTCTGCATAACTTCACCCATAATTCGCAATAAAGAATTTATGAGTTGAGTTTATCCATTCTACATATTATAATGTTTCGTGATAACGAATTTTTGTGTGGTGGATAATGATGATGAAGTGGCCAATGTGGATCAGAGTTTTCGTCGGAATCGGAGCGTTTCTGCTTTTTCTGGCACTATCTTTTCTATTGCATCCTGTGCTGGGGGACTACAGTCAATTTTTGATTCTTCCGGGCGCAGCTATTTTTACCTATCTGAACCCAGAGCTGATACGGGGTGATTGACCCACAGATTCAGTTCCTATTGTAGGGGCGACCCTTGTGGTCGCCCGCCCCATACGGAAACGGGCGGCCATAAAGGCCGCCCCTACAAGGCCTATCTGCCTATCTTATGCAAAAAAGGGCCCCGACGGGGCGCTGCTCTGTGCAGCGCCCCATCGGGGCTCTCTTTCCTTTGAATTAGAAGTCAGCGTTGCCCACCGTGCGGGGATGCAGCTCCACGTCGCGGATGTTGGACACGCCGGTGAGGTACATAACCATCCGCTCGAAGCCCAGGCCGAAACCGGCGTGGCGGCAGGAGCCGTAGCGCCGCAGGTCCAGGTACCACCAGTAGTCCTCGGGGTTCATGCCCAGCTCCTTGATGCGGCTCTCCAGCAGGTCCAGCCGCTCCTCACGCTGGGAGCCGCCGATGATCTCGCCGATGCCGGGCACCAGGCAGTCGGCGGCGGCCACAGTCTTGCCGTCGTCGTTGAGGCGCATATAGAAGGCCTTGATGTCCTTGGGGTAGTCGGTGACGAACACGGGACGCTTGAAGATCTGCTCGGTGAGGTAGCGCTCGTGCTCGGTCTGGAGATCGCAGCCCCACTCCACCTTGTAGTCGAACTTGTCGTTGTTCTTCTTCAGCAGCTCCACCGCCTCGGTGTAGGTCACCCGGCCAAAGTCGGAGTTAGCAACGTGCTCCAGCCGCTCCTTCAGGCCCTTGTCCACGAAGGAGGAGAAGAAGTTCATCTCGTCGGGGCACTTGGCCATGACGGTGTTGATGATATACTTGATCATGGCCTCGGCGGTGTCCATATAGTCGTTCAGATCGGCGAAGGCCATCTCAGGCTCGATCATCCAGAACTCGGCGGCGTGGCGCTGGGTGTTGGAGTTCTCCGCCCGGAAGGTGGGGCCGAAGGTATACACGTTGCCAAAGGCCATGGCAAAGTTCTCGGCGTTGAGCTGGCCGGACACGGTGAGGGAGGCCTTCTTGCCGAAGAAGTCCTTGGTATAGTCCACAGTGCCGTCCTCGTTCTTGGGCACGTTCTGGAGGTCCAGGGTAGTGACCTGGAACATCTCGCCGGCGCCCTCACAGTCGGAGGCGGTGATCAGCGGGGTCTGGGCGTACACGAAGCCCCGGTCCTGGAAGAAGCAGTGGATGGCGTGGGCAGCCACGGAGCGCACCCGGAAGGTGGCGGAGAACAGGTTGGTGCGGGGCCGCAGGTGCTGGATGGTACGCAGGTACTCCACGCTGTGGCGCTTCTTCTGCAGGGGGTAGTCGGGGGTGGAGGTGCCCTCCACCTGGACCTTGACGGCCTTGATCTCCAGAGGCTGCTTGGCCTCGGGGGTCAGGACCACGGTGCCGGTGACGATGAGGGCGGCGCCCACGTTCTGACCGGCGATCTCCTTATAATTGTCCAGCACATTGGCGTCCAGGACCACCTGCAAATTCTTGAAGCAGGAGCCGTCGTTCAGCTCCACAAAGCCGAAGCTCTTCATATCCCGGATGGTACGGGCCCAGCCGCAGACGGTGATCTCCTTGCCGCCGAACTGCTCCTGGTCCGCAAAAATCTGTGCGATTTTGGTGCGTTCCATTTCCATTTCCCTCGATTCGTAAAATTTAACCTCAGTGGGCACTAGTATATCATTTTTCTTCGATTTTGCAAGGGGTTGCAGGCAATTCTCCCGCCAGAAGGTCCCCGAAAATCAGCTTTTCCTGCTCCCCTGCGCCCACGGACCGGTCCCGGAACTGATAGAGCACCCAGCCCAGCGCCGCAAGGGCCGCCGCCAGGCCATACTCCAGACCGCTGAGGGCCCCGGGACTCATGGGCAGCAGGATGTTGCCCGCCAGGAACACGGAGGCCAGCACCCCAAACACCGCCGTCACCCTCCCGCCGGGCATGGACACCGGCCTGCGGAGGTTGGAGCGGGTCTTTCGCAGCCATAGCACGGCGGCGAAGGACATGACCCACATGACAATGGTGGTCAGGGAGGCCACGTTGATGAAGGGGATAAAGAACAGCTTGCCGGTGAAGGGGGTGAGCACCACAAAGACGGCGGTGAAGCAGATGCACCGCACCGGCGTGCCGTATTTGGGGTGGAGGACGGCGAACTTCCGGGACACCAGGGCAAAGCGGGACAGGCCGTAGAGCATCTGAGCGGAGGAGTAGAGGGTGGAGTTCATCACACCCACCGCCCCCACAAAGGCGGTAACCAGGAACAAAAGCCGCACCCAGGGCAGGCCGGTAATGGACACCAGCACGTCGGCAAAGGGGGCGGTACGGCCCACCGCCTCCCTCCAGGGCATACAGCCCGCCACGGCGGTGGATACCAGGCACAAAATACCGGTGACTAGGATCAGGCAGGTGATGAGGGCGGCCCCCGCCTTGCGGGCGGCGGGGCCGGTGGCGTCGGCGGCGGCCTTGGACACCGTCTCCCACCCGGCCACCGAGAACACCAGCAGGGAGAGCAGGGAGGCCGAACCGGCAAAATCAAACTCCATGCCTCCGTCGGCGGCATACACCGCCGGGTCGAAATGGGCAAAGCACACCGCCAGACCGATGGCGCACATGACCAGCAGTACCACCGTGGCGATCTTGGCCAGAGAGGCGCACACGTTGGCTCCCTTGATCTGCACCCACAGGATGGCTCCCGCCAGCAGCAGCTGGAGGACCAGGTTGGGCAGGGTCACCGGGAAGTCCCCCACATGATAGAGGACGGCAGTCTCCTTCAGAGCGGGAAACAGCTCGTCCAGCAGGGAGATGGCGGCCAGATCCACCCAGCAAAACACGATGGTGTTCATCAAAATGCCCGCCCAGCCCACGGCAAAGCCCCCTCTGGGCCCAAAGGCGGCGTAGGAGTACACCACCTCGCCTCCCGGCAGGGGAAACATAGGGATGGCCTCCATGTAGGCAAAGGCAAAGGGCAGCTCAATGATGATGCACAGAATGAAGGCCACCGCCAGGTTCAGCGGCCCTCCCGCCGTGTCCAACCAGGTGCCGGTGAGCAGCAGCCAGCTGGTGCCCAGCATACAGCCGATGCCCATGGCCACCAGGCCGAAAAAGCTGATGGACTTCCCGCCTGTTTTTCCCATCCAGATCCCTCATTTTTCATTAGATAGACCTATTATATCATGTTGTGGGGCGCTTTCAACCTTTGCCCTTCCCCTTCTTTTCCTCCCGGGGCCAGGCCCCCGCCGCCACTCCCAGCAGGGAGAAGGCCACGGCAATGCCGCAGAAGAGAAGGAGCACCATGTGGTCATGGTGATAGAGCAGGAAAACAGCGGCGAAGGTGCCCGCCCCGCACAACACCGGGTAGAGAGGGCAGAAACCACGACGTTTGCCCAGGAACATTCCCACAGCCAGACAACCAACAGGCAGCAGCACCTGGGCATAGATGGCGCCGCTCAGTAGGGGCATACCGCTGCCCTCCAACCACCGGAGCAGCCAGGGCAGTCCCAGACAGAGCGCCAGGGCAACAGGCACATAGGGCAGGGTCTCCCGCCACTTCAAAAACGATGGAACGCGGCGTTTCATCCTTCTCCCTCCTTTCACCTCCATCATAACGAAAACAGGGCCGTCTGTCCACGGTTTTCAGACAGACGGCCCCGTCGTATGGAACTTTAGTTTAGGAGATGGATCCGATCCGGGCATTGAGCGTCTCGATGTCAGGCTGGTCCACCGGGTCGTTGGTGAGGCCGTACTCCTGTTTCAGGGACAGAATGCGGTACACACTCTCATCCAGCCGCTCCATGGAAATGCGGCCCGCGTCCACCGCCGAGAGCAGGGCGTCCCGGGCGGCGGTCAGGTTATCCGCCTCATGGCACACCAGCAGCAGGTCGCACCCGGCCTCCACCGCCATGACGGCGGCCTCCCCCATGCCGTAGGTATTGGAGATGGCCCCCATGGTCAGATCGTCGGTACACACCACCCCGTCAAAGCCCATCTCCTGCCGCAGCAGGCCGTCCACCACCTTTGGGGACAGGGAGGCGGGCAGATCGGGGTCGATCTGGGTCATGAGGATATGGGCCACCATGACGCAGGGGGTCCCCTGGTCAATGGCCGCCTGGAAGGGGATCAGTTCAAATTCCTCCAGCTCCTCCGCCGTCTTGCCCACCACCGGCAGGTCCACATGGGAGTCGGTGCTGGTGTCCCCGTGGCCGGGGAAGTGCTTGACCACCGGGATCACGCCCCCCTGCTCCAGTCCCTGGTTCACCGCCAGCCCCGCACTTGTCACCGTGTGGGGGTCGCTGCCGTAGGCCCGGTCCCCAATGACGGTGTTGTCCGGGTTGGACCAGATGTCCAGGCAGGTGGAGAAGTCCAGATTGAAACCGAAGGCGGCGCACTGGGCGGCCAGCACCTTCCCCCGCTCCAGGGGGTCGCCGCCAGCGGCGATGTAGTCATAGGCGGAGGGCAGGTCGTCCACCTCCGGGGGCATCCGGTCCACCCGTCCCCCCTCCTGATCCACACACAGGAAGAGGGGGGTGTTGTCGCCGTTGAGGGTTTTCAGCTCATTGGTCAGGTCCGCCAGCTGTTGGGCACTCTCCACGTTGCGGCCAAAGAGGATGACGCCGCCCACCTGGTAGTCCTGAACAGCCTGGAGGCCGTCCTCACCGGCCTCCGTTCCTCCGATGCCCGCCACCAGCAGCTGGCCCACCTTCTCCTGGGTGGTCATGGCCGCCAGGGCCTCCGCCACCGGGTCAGGGGTGGGGGTGGGCTCCGGGGTGGGCGTAGGCGTGGCGCTGGGGGTGGCGGCAGGTGTGGGCGTGGGGGCGGGCGTTTGACTGCCGCACCCCGTTAGGCCCAATACGCAGAGCAATAATATCCCGGAAAGAATACGCTTCATCATCGTTTTCTGCCTCCTTTTCGCCTTTTGGGCAGGTGCATGGCCCGGCGGTTGCCTCCCTTCTTCCGGCGGGGCTTTTCCGTCCTGGCCTTCTCCGGGCGTCTCTCCTGCTTGACCACAGGGGTACCGCCGGGGAGGATAAAGTCCACCTGACCGCTCACCGGGTCGGCGGCGGCGCACTCCACCTCCAGGGCCATCCCGAAGGTGTACCGCCCGCTGCCGTTGACCTCCACCAGGAGCAGATGGGCCTGGTCATACTCCCAGGGCCCGCCGGGCAGGGCCTCCACCGGCAGCAGCCCCTCCACGCCCCCGGCCACCGACACAAAGAGGCCGAACCGGGTGACGCCGGACACCACACCGGCAAAGCGCTCCCCGATGTGGCCCGCCATAAACTCGGCCAGATACCGCTTCTCGATCTCCCGCTCGGCCTCCTGGGCGGCCAGCTCCCGCTGGGAGGACTGGACGGCGGCCCGCTGTACGGCGGTGGTCAGCTTCTTCTCCTGCTTGTCCAGCGTCCCGTCCAGCAGGGCGGTAAGCACCCGGTGGACCATCAGGTCGGGATAACGGCGGATGGGGGAGGTGAAGTGGCAGTAATATTCGGCTGCCAGGCCGAAGTGGCCCAGGTTGTCCCCGTCGTACCGGGCCTTCATCAGGGAGCGCAGCACCATCATGGACACCGCCCCCTCCTCCGGCTTTCCCTTGGCCCAGTCCAGCAGCTTCTGGAGGGAATGGCTGTCCGTCCCCTTCAAATCGTAGCCCAGAGGGGCCACCATGGTACGCACGGCCTCCCCCTTCTCGTCGGAGGGCTTCTCATGGACCCGGTAGACGCAGGGCTTGTGGAGGCGGTTCAGGTGCTCCGCCACGCACTCGTTGGCCGCCAGCATAAAGGACTCGATGAGCTTCTCGCTCTCCCCCTGCTGCCGCAGGGCCACGTCCACCGGCTTGCCCTCACTGTCGCAGATCACATAGCTTTCCTTGGTCTCCAGGTCCAGGGCCCCCCGGTTCCGCCGCAGCTTCTCCAGCTGCTTGGCCAGAGCCGCCATATCCCGCAGCATGGGCAGGATGTGAGCGTACCGCTCCGCCAGGGCGGGGTCCTCCCCCGCCAGCAGCACGTTGCAGTCCTCGTAAGTCATCCGCTCGGTGGAGCAGATCACCGATTTGGTGATGGCGTGGTCCACCACCGTTCCATTGCTGTCCATGGTCATGATGCAGGACAGGGCCAGCCGGTCCACATGGGGGTTCAGGGAGCAGATGCCGTTGGACAGCTCCACCGGCAGCATGGGCACCACCTGGTCGGCAAAATACACTGAGGTGCCCCGCTCGAAGGCCTCCAGATCCAGGGGCGTGCCCGGGCGAACATAGTGGCTCACGTCGGCAATGTGGACCCCCAGCACCCAGCGGCCCTGATCGTCCTTCTCCAGGCTGACAGCGTCGTCAAAGTCCTTGGAGGAGGCCCCGTCGATGGTGATGATGGTCTTGTCCCGCAGGTCCAGCCGACCCGCCAGGGCGGAGGGCTCCACTGCCTGGGGGATGGTCTCGGTCTCTGCCAGCACGGCGGGCGGGAAGGCACGCACAATGTCATGGGTGTAGAGGATGGCCTCCACGGCGCTCTCCCGCCGGTCGGCGGGACCGAACCGCTCCCGCAGGGTGCCCATGGGGGCGGTCCTGCCGCCACCGAAGCTGGTCATGGCCACGGCCGCCCGCTCGCCGGGGCGCACTCCCTTCCGCTTGGTAAACACCTGGATGGGATCGGGCAGGCGCTCGTTGTCCGGTTTCAGCCAGAGGGCGTGGTCCCGCCGCTCCAGCACGCCGGTGACGGTTTTGTTAGCCCGCTCCAGCACCTGGACCACCTTGGCCACCCGGCGACCCGCCTCTGGGTCCTCCTCGGTGATGCGGGCCGTCACTTTATCTCCATTCCAGGCGCCGCCGTCGGCCCGGGGCGGGATGAAGCAGTCCTCTCCCTCCTCCGGAATCAAAAAGCCGAATCCCCGACCGCTGGCCTGGTAGATACCGGTCAGTTCTTTTGTCTCTTTCATAAATCGTTCCTTTCTGGTTCTGATGTTTCTGGTTTGTATTATACCCCTTTTTGCCCCGGGCGCAACAAAAAACGCCCTTCCGAAACCGGAAGGGCGTTTTTTCGCATTCTCAGAGCAGGCAGATCACAAAGGTAATGATCATAAAGCCGATGGCCACCCACTTGGTCATCTTGGCCAGCTTGGCGTCCCAGCTCTTGGCCTTGTTCTTGGCCATAAAGGTGTCGGCAACACCGGCGATGGCACCGGACAGACCGGCGCTCTTGCCGGACTGGAGCAGCACCACGGCGATGAGGAACAGGCAGGCCGCCACATCGATAATGCTCAGAATCAGCTTGGTGTAATCCACGCTACATCGTCCTTTCGGCCCCGTCAGCGGGGCAATGTGCACTCTATTGGGCGCAGTCCTCCCGCGCCTCTCTTATACGTAAAATTGATAATAGCACAAAACAGGAACGATTACAAGTGTTTTATTCTTTTTTAGGGGAAGTTTTAAAGATCCTCCCCCGTATCTTGACTTGATTTCCGCCCCTCAAGCTCCTGCGGGACCGGCTGAGTCAGCGGTTCCGCCCCAAACTCTCCCGCTGCAAGACCCCTCTGCTGGTGCAGTTTCTCATTTTCTTTTCCCAGCTGGCCTTTCTGGTGCTCTTCTCGGCGGTGGAGTATTTTTTCCTGGACGGCAGCACCGCCCGCTTCGTGGGCCTGCTGGCTGTGGAGACGGTGGTCTGCTCCGCACTCTGGGTCCTGCTCCGGGCCATGCTCCAGGTCTTTTACCCGCCCGAGGAGCCGGAGGATTCAGAGGACTGGGACGATTCAGACGATCCATAACCCCGCGAGGGCCTGCCGCAGACTGCGGCAGGCCCTTGCTTTTGCAGAATCAGGTCATCCTCCCTTGAGCAGCCGCCGGCTGCCCCAGCAGGTGGCCAGGAAGTAGCCGCCGTACACCGCCACCAGCAGCAGGGCGGTGACGGCGCTGGAGGCGGCGGCGTCCACCTTGCCCACCTCGGCAATGACAGCGTTAGCGGCGGTCATGCCCACCACCGCATGGACCAGGGCCAAGGCCAGCGGCAGGAAGAAGGCCAGAAACACCTGGATATCCACCGCCCGGCCCCGCATCCGCCGGGAGACCCCCAGCTGGGAGAGGACCCGGTAGCGCTGGGCGCTGTCGGCGGCCTGACTGAGCTGCTGGAGGGCCAGCACCGCCGCCGACGCCACCAGGAACACCACGCCCAAGTAGAGGCCGATGAAGAGCACCAGCACTTTGGTGCCCATCAGATCCATCCAGGCGGCCTGTCGGGTGCTGTACTGGTAGCCGTCGGCACCCCGGATCTCACCCGCCGCCTGGAGGAAGGCTTCCTCCGCCCCCTGGGGGTCTCCGGCGTAGTCCGCCAGGAAGTACCACCGGCTCACGGTCATCTCTTCCTCCGCCTGGGGCAGGAGCTGGGCCCCCCAGTTGTCCAGGAAGGCGTCCGCCCCCGCCTGTCCCCAGGCGGACACACAGGCGTCATAGTCCCCCTGGAGCAGGTAGGGCTGCCCCGTCTCGTCCTGATACAGGGGGAAGGCGTGCCAGCGGACACACCACTGGTCGGGATCAAAGCCTCCCTCCTTCAGAATGGCGGGCAGATCCAGAGCGCCCCCCTCCTCATCCTGCCAGGCGATGAGCTCCACGTCCTGAGGCTGGGCCTCCACCGCCATCTGTTCCACCGTGTTGTTCAGGCCCACCGAGGTGGCGGTGATGCCGATGGCCAGAAGCAGCAACAGGCAGATCACCGTCATGGACCGGTAGGTGGTGTTGATGCTGGCGTTGAACTGCCGCAGGATGAAGAGATTCAAATTCTTGTAGTAGAGCTTTTTATTGGTCTGGCACAGCCGCAGCAGAAAGCCGGACAGCCCCCGGAAAAACAGCAGGGTGCCCAGGCTGCCCAGCCCGATCATCACCCAGAACAGGTCGTCCACCCGCAGCAGCCCCCGAGTGAGCAGCATGGCGTAGGCCACGACCAGCAGGGCGCAGCCCAGAAGAAAGAGCACCACCGACGCCCCCAGGCTGCGGACTTTCAGCTGCTGGTTCATCCGCCGGGCCCGCAGCAGGTCGATAAGCCGCCGCCGGGAGATGGCAAAGGCGTGGTAGAGCATCACCAGCAGGAATATGGCGGCAAAGGCCGCCGCCGTCTTGCCCAGGGCGGGGAGGGAGACGGAAAAGGCGAAAAAGGTCATGGGCACGGCGAAGAGTCCCGCGGTAAAGAGGGACAGGGCCTGGGAGAGCACCACCCCCAGCGCCAGCCCCACCGCCAGCGCCGCCAGGGCGGTCACGGCGGTCTCGGCCAGCAGCAGCAGGGCCACCTGCCGCCGCTCCATGCCCAGCATCAGATAGGTGCCCAGCTCCCGGGCCCGTCGGCGCACCAGAAAGCCGGAGGCATACAGGATGAGGAAGGCCAGCACCACCCACACAAAGACCGACAGGATGCCGATGAGCCGCTGAATGGCCTCCACGGTGCTGCTGCGGGGATTTTGGGCCAGATAGCGGATGACGCTCTGGGTCTCCAGGGCGTTGAACACATAGAACAGGCACACGCCGAAGGCCACGGTCAGGAAGTACACCCCGTAGTCCCGGAAGCTGCGCCCCACGTTTTTGACGGCCAGCTTAGAGAACATCGCTCTGGTCACCTCCCAGCTCACTGACCACGCCAATGATCCGCCGGAAAAAGTCCCTGCGGTTCTGATCCCCCCGCTCCAGCTGGGCAAACACCGCCCCATCCCGCAGGAAGAGAATCCGATGGCAGTAGCTGGCGGTAAAGGCGTCGTGGGTCACCATCAGGATGGTGGCCTCACACAGCTCATTCATGGCCTCAAACCGCTCCAGCAGCAGCCGTGCCGCCTTGGAGTCCAGGGCTCCGGTGGGCTCGTCGGCCAGGATGAGGGCCGGCCGGGTGACAATGGCCCGGGCGGCGGCGGTGCGCTGCTGCTGGCCCCCCGACATCTGATAGGGGTATTTGTCCAGGCAGTCGGTGATCTCCAGCAGCCGGGCGGTCTCCTTCACCAGGGACTCCACCTTCTGAGGGGGCGTCTTGCGGATGGTGAGGGCCAGGGCGATGTTTTCAAAGGCGGTGAGGGTGTCCAGCAGGTTGCAGTCCTGGAACACAAAGCCCAGCCGCTCCCGACGGAACCGGGAGAGCTCCTTCTGCTTCAGGCCGGTGATGTCCCGCCCCTCCACCCAGATATGCCCCGCCGTGGGGGTGTCGATGGTGGAAATACAGTTGAGCAGGGTGGTCTTTCCGCTGCCCGAGGGGCCCATGATACCCACAAATTCCCCCTTTTCCACCGAAAAATCCACATGGTCCACCGCATGGGTGACCGCTCCCTTGCCGTAATCCCGGCACAGCCCTTCTACGTTCAGGATCTGCTCCATCTATACTCCTCCTTTTTTGGTAAAACCAGTGTAGCAGATCCTTCTTAAAAATTTCTAAACGCCCTCTTACCGTTTTGTGAAAGAAAAACGGACGCCCAAAAGGCGTCCGTTTTCCTGTAAGCAGATTCAATTCAGGGTGTCCAGCACCGCCATGGTCCGCTGGACCTCCGCCCGGGTCATGGTGGCGGAGGGGCGGAACTGGCCGTTTACCGGCTCCAGCAGGCCGTTGCGGAGGCAGAAGTCCACCGCCGTCACCGCCCAGCCGGAGACGGCGTCCCGGTCGGACAGGGTGCTGACAGCCGAGCCGTCGGCGGTCAGGTCCAGGCCTTCCGCCTTGGCGTAGTTATAGAGCATGGCTGCCGCCTGCTCCCGGGTCACTTCCATCTGGGGCAAAAATTTGCCCTTGCCGTCGCCGCTGACGATGCGCTTCTCCGCGGCCCATACCACCGCGTCGCTGCCCGATACATCGGCGAAGGCCACGTTGGCCCCCGGCTTGGGCCGGTCGGCCACATCATAGAGCAGCTCCACAAACTCCAGCCGGGTCATGGCGCTGTCCACCGCGCCGGCGTACACCGCCCAGGTGCTCTCCCGCTGGGGCAGGATAGCGCCGGTACGGGAGGCATAGGCCGCCAGAAGAGAGGCCATGGTTCCGCCGGTGGCGGCATACTGCATATCAGCCGCGGCAGACCACAAAACGGTACAGTGGGGGAATTCATCATCCAGCAGATGGGCGGCCTCCAGGATCACGCGATAGGTCCGGTTGCGCTCCACCGGCTGGCCCTGCCAGGTCAGGTTGACCACCCGCTGGCCGGCTTGACCGCCCACATAAAGCTCATAGTCCATTCCGTAGAGGAAGTCGGCGTCCTGGCCGCCGGTTACCTGGCCGCTCTCATCCACCTGATACCGCCCGGCACAGACCTCCAGCCACCCCTCCAGCTGGGCGCCGGTCAGCTCTACCAGTACCACCGGGCTGGTTCCTCTGGCCAGGGTGGCACAGTCTCCCAGGGTCAGGGGACGGGACCCGCTGCCGGTGCCGGTCTGCTCCGGCAGATACCCCAGGCTCCCGTTGGTCACAAGGGCCGCGTCGGCCCCCGAGGTCCACAGCATGGCCCGGGCCACCAGATCAGCCGCCGCCGTCTGCCGGGTGGCGCTGGTCACCGACTCCGCCCAACTGCCGGACAGGGTCCCCGTTTTCTGGGCGGCTCTGGCCTGCTGGGCCTTCTGGCCATTGGCGGTGGCTTTTGCCAGGGCCTCATCGTTCTCATAGCCGCTCAATGCCAGCAGCTTGCTCTCCCCGATCACCGGCGTGCCGCTGTCAGACAGGGTGACCACCGTGCGGGTGAGGGCGGTTCCACCGCCACTGACCCAGGACACCGGCTGGCCGTCCAGATTCTTCAGAACCCCCGCGTCCGCCTCGCTGTGGCCGTTCACCAGCAGGTCGATCCCCGTGGTCTGAGCGGCAAATTTCTCCAGAGTCTTTCGGTCTGTGTGGCAGCATACGATCACCAGGTCACATTCCTGCCGGGCCACCTGAGGCCAGATCCAATGCTCCCACTCCCAGACATAGCTCATGCCGGTGTTGTCCGTATGGCCGAACTGGCTGTCACTGTAATAGTAGGAGGGCAGAGACTGGGGCACCTCCAGGGTACCCAGGCCCACCACCGCAATGCGGAGCTCCTTCTCCCCCAGCTGGCGGGTATAGATGTGGTAGGGCTGGGCGGCAGCCTGGCCGCTCTGCCCATCCATCCAGTCGGCGGAGATCAGCTCCACCGGCGTACCTGTGCCGCCCTCCTGGGTCAGGTCCCGGAAAAAGGCGGCCCGGTGGCCCTGTCCCAGCCGGAACTCCTCCACACTGGGAACCAATCCGTCGTAACCGATGGTACGCAGGGCCAGGGCTGTGTCGGCAGCGCTGCCGCTGGCCAGGGTGTTGGCCACCGCGTCCCCGCTGGCCAGCAGCAGGGTGCTCTCCATGGTCTGGCGCTCAGCCGCCATGGCGGTGGCCACCTTCAAATAGCTGTTCTCCTCTGTCAGTCCGGTCAGAGGATCGGTCTCCCCCACCCGGCCCATCATATCCCCGGTGGTATAGATCCCTAGGGCAGGCGCCGCCTGAGCGGGCTCAGGCTCCGCGGCCCACGCACCCGCCGGCAGGAGCAGCAGCGCCAGCAGCGCCGCGCCCAACCTGCGGAACAATATGGATTTCCGTGCCATCAAAATCGCCTCTTTTCTCCCATACGGGGCACGTTCCTCCGGCACAAGGCCGGTAATCTGATCCAAGTGTTGTCTCTCTTTTTGTATTATACGTCCAGGCAGAGGCGGATTCAACGCATGGCAGGTGAATGTAAGCAAAAAGAAACATTGTTACAATTCCTGCTTCCGAAGCAAAAAAAGAACGCCGCGGACGCGACGTTCTTTTGCGTGAAAGAGGGGGAAACTCAGCCCATGGCGCACAGCTCGGCGGCGGTGCGGGCGGCCAGCTTGGCGTTGTTGAACACCAGCTGAATGTTGGAATCCAGGCTGTCGCCGCCGGTGAGCTCCTTCACCTTGGCCAGCAGGAAGGGGGTGGTGGCCTTGCCGTGGATTCCCTGGGCGTTGGCCTGGGCAATGGCCTCGTCGATGGCCTTGTTGATCACATCGTGGTCCATGGCGAACTCCTCGGGGATGGGGTTGGTCACCAGCATACCGCCCTTCAGGCCCAGCTCCTGGGAGGCATGGAAGGCGGCGGCGATCTCCGCCGGGGTGTCCATGCGGTAATCCACCTCAAAGCCGCTCTTGCGGGTGTAGAAGGCGGGCAGCTCCTTGGTGCCGTAGCCGATGACGGGCACGCCGTGGGTCTCCAGGTACTCCAGGGTCAGGCCCAGGTCCAGGATGGACTTGGCGCCGGCGCACACCACCATCACGGGGGTGGAGGCCAGCTCCTCCAGGTCGGCGGAAATATCCATGGTGGTCTCAGCGCCCCGGTGGACGCCGCCGATGCCGCCGGTGGCGAAGATCTTGATGCCAGCCATGTGGGCGATCATCATGGTGGTGGTGACGGTGGTGGCGCCGTCGGCCTTGCGGGCCACCAACACCGCCAGGTCACGGCGGCTGGCCTTGGTCACTGCCTGGCCCTGCTTGCCCAGATACTCGATCTCCTCGGCGGTAAGACCGGCCTTCAGGCGGCCGCCCAGGATGGCGATGGTGGCGGGCACAGCGCCGTTGTCCCGGATGATCTGCTCCACCTTCAGAGCAGTCTCCACGTTCTGGGGATAGGGCATACCGTGGGAAATGATGGTGGACTCCAGAGCCACCACAGGCTTGCCCTCGGCCACGGCCTGGGCTACTTCAGGGGCTACGTCCAGATACTTGTTCAGATTCATCGCAGTTACCTCCATATGAAATCAGTTGTCCTTCTGTTTATGCTTCCATCCGGTCCCGGAGCAGTCGGGCGCTCATGGCCGGGTTAATGGTCTCAGCGCTCTCCATGGCGATGGCCCCCGCCGCCATGGCGGCTTTTGCGGTGCCCGCCAGATCGGTGCCCTCCAGATAGGCCCAGGCGATGGCCGCCATACCTGCGTCGCCGCAGCCTGTGGTGTTTACCATGTTGCCGGGGCAGCAGGGCACATGGACCCGCCCGTTGTGGTCGGCGGCCAGCACGCCCTCCCCGCCCAGGCTGATGAACACCCGCCGCAGGCCGGTGTCCAGCAGGGCATCCGCCGCCCTGTTCAGGCTGGCCTCGTCGGTGATGGCGACGCCGGAGAGCAGCTCGGCCTCCATCCGGTTGGGCTTGAGGGTATGGAGCTTGCCCAGCACCGGCCGCAGCTTCTCCGCCTTGGCGGTGGACACCGGGTCGGCAAAGAGGGGCAGATGCAGGTTGTCCGCCAGCCAGGCAATGGATTCCGCCGGAATATTGGTATCCACCACCACCAGCTGGGCGTTTTGCAGCAGGCGGCTCCGCCCGGCCAGGAAGGCAGGGGTCATGTGCTCATAGATCTCCATATCGCTGACCGCCAGGGCCATATCCCCCCGCTGGTCGGCGATAAAGAGATAGGTGGAGGTGGCTCCGCCGGGCACCGTCAGACACTGGCTGATGTCGATGCCCAGTTCCCCGCAGCTGGCGGCAATGCGCTGGGCGTTCAGATCGTCGCCGAAGGCGGTGAGCAGCCGCACGTCCATCCCCAGCAGGGCCATGTTATGGGCGATATTGCGGCCCACGCCCCCCAGGCTGGTCCGCACCTGTCCGGGGTTGGAGTCCGCAGGTACCAGCTTGCCGAAGGACCGGCCGCCAATGTCCAAATTCACGCCTCCCACCACCACCGCATAGGGGGCGGTACGGACGATGTAGCCCTTTCCGGCAATATGGCCCTGCTTCATCAGGTTGGAGATATGTACCGCCGCCGACGACCGGGTGATCCCCGCCTTCTCCGCCAGCTCCTGCTGGGAGATCAGGGGATTTTCTTCGATCCATTTCAGGATCTGCCGTTCCCGCTGGGTCATGGGGCACCTCCTAAACTTTTATCTTTATTCTAATCATATGCTTATACAGCAGCTTTGTCAAGCCCCAATTATCCCGCGGCAATGCGGGCGGCCACCGTATTGAGCACCTCCTGGTGGGTCTGGTCAAAGATATGGGTATAGATCCGCCCGGTGATGGACACATCCTTGTGGCCCAGGGCCTTGCCGATGTCCACCAGTGGGATGCGGGCGCTGTTGGCCAGGCTGGCGAAGGTGTGGCGCAGGCCGTGGACGGTAATGGGCGGCAGGCCGTGCCGTTCCACAAAGGTGCGGAAGGACCAGGTCACCATGTTGGGGTGCCTGGGGGCTCCCCTGTCGTCGGTGAGCACATAGCCGCTGTCCTTATAATCGGATTGTGTTGCCGCCCGTTCCATCTGCTCCTGCCGGATGTCGTGAAGCAGGCGGGTCAGATCCTCCAGCCCGGCAATGCCCAGAGTTCGGATGGAGTGGCGGGTCTTGGGCTCCTTCTCCACCACCTGGTCCCCGGCGGTAGTGCGGGTGACCCGGATCCGGATGACGCTATGTTCAAAATCCACGTCGGTCCAACGCAGGCCGCAGATCTCCCCCCGCCGCAGGCCCAGATAGGCCCCCAGCTTGACCACCAGCTCCAGCCAGGATCCCTCTACCTCCCGGAACAGGTCACGCAGTTGTTCCGGGGTGTAGTAATACTGCCGGGTGGGGTGCTCCCGTGGGGCCTCCACCCGCTCCACCGGATTTTCCCGCAAAATCTTCTGCCGGAAGGCCAGCTGGAGGGCAGTGTGGAGCAGGATGTGGTGCTTGTGGACGCTGTTGGAGTCCAGGCGGCCCTCCCGCATTTTTTCGGCATAATACTCCTGGATGTGCCAGGGCTCCAGCTGCCGCAGGCGGATGTGGCCCAGGGCGGGAGCGATGTGGTTTTTAATGACCGAGCGATAGCAGTAATAGGTGGTATAGGCCCGGTTGGGGGCGATGACCTCCTCCAGCCAGTATTCCAGCCATTCCGCCAGGGTCAGCCGGCTGGAATCACAGAGCACCCGTCCGCCCCGCCCCTTCTGGAACTGCTCCAGGGCCAGCTCTGCTTCGGCCAGGTCGGTAAAGGTGCGTACTCTTCGGTCCCGGCGGCCATCAGCGGTGGTACCGTAATTAAAGCAGACGTAATACAGCCCCTTTTGGTCGTCATATGCCAGATTCTTTTTGATGGACTTTCTTGACATTCCAGATCCTCCTCCATGCGCCCGATTGATGGTCGAACAGTGTCGTATCTTGTATTTTGGCAGGGTTCGTTTCCACCGTCAACGGTTCTATACTGGAGGTTTCAGTTATGTTTTTGCTCTGATTTTGGCTGCCCAGTGGATATCAGCAGCTGTTTCCAGGGGCTGGACGGCTTGGGCCGCAAGGGCTTGCCGGTTTTTTGTGATGACTTCCATTCTTCCATGGATGTCTTTTTGCCGATGCAACAAAATGCCCCCAACCGCAGAACGGTGGGGGGAAAAAGAATATAAGGCGCCGGACGGCGCGGCAGAGGTACACCCCCCAATCAAAACAAGGAGGAATGTGTATGGCAAACTATACCGAACATTATCGTCTGCACCAGTGGGAGCCGGAGGACCCCTTCCTGCGGACGGATTTCAATGAGGATCTGGCGAAGATCGACGAGGCGTTGGGAACCGCGGCCCAGGGCAACTGCCGGATCATGACAGGCACCTATGTGGGGGACGGTAAGTTCGGCCAATCCTATCCCAACCATCTGGACTTTTCCTTTTCTCCCCAGGTAGTTATGATCACCGGCGGCAGCTACCGGGCCACCTCTGTCTTTCTCCGGCCCGGCACCAAAGGCGCGGCCCATGATACGGCGGGCCTGGGCAGCGTACTGGATCTGGAATGGAGCGGCAATGGCCTGAGCTGGTATGTAAGTGGCTGGGCCAGCGGCGGTTCGGTCGCGGCTGGCACCACCGTGGAAGGCCAGCTCAACGAGCTGGGTGAGACCTACACCTATCTGGTGATTGGGTAATAAAAAGGGGTCCCCCTGAAACAGGGGGACCCCTCAGTCTGTCGAAAAACCTTCCCCGCAGGTAGCCTCGCAGAGTTCCGTCGCCCGCAGGCGACGGAATCAGATCAAAATTCGTCATTTCCGGGGACATGAGCCTCGGAAATG